>CAYQPF010000120.1:0-15221 GCA_964419225.1 uncultured Candidatus Cloacimonadota bacterium
CCTGCGGGTTTCAACAATTTTCCCCAGTCTCAATTCACTCCCCTCGCTTTGCAAGAGAGGGGCCGGGGGTGAGTTATTCTCTCTACCATTAATAATTAATAATTGATAACTAATAATTAAATAACGCCTGCGGGTTTCAATAATTTTCCCGAGTCTCAATTCACTCTCTCATCTAATTTACGATTCACTATTCACTGCAATATTTGTCCATAAAGTCCATTGTGTCCATTGCTCTAAAAATTTTCCCTTCCATCCCCTGACACCTGACACCTGACACCTGACACCTGTTTCAAAATCTGGTCAATTTATGCACCTAATTATTTGAAAAATAAGAAAAAATAAAGTTTTTTCACATTTATCGTTGACAAGAAAGGGGGGTAAGTATTTTTTTACCAAAATAATAAATAAATGGAGGAAAAATGCCTTGTCATAAGTCGCCGATAAAGAGACTGAAACAAAACAAGAAAAGAGCCGCAAGAAACAATTACGTCAAGAGTACTTTAAAAACATTAGCCAAGAAAATACATAGTAATGTTACTATAGAGGAAAAAGAGACTATTCTTTCCGATGTATATTCTGAACTTGACAAAGCTGCCAAGAAAGGTGTAATTCACCCTCGCACAGCTTCGAGAAGAAAATCCCGTCTTGCTGCCTATCTCAAGAGAGAGCAGGGTTACAAACCTGCTGAATAAGTTACCAATTCACTAAATAAATACCGGCAGGCTTCCAAGCCTGCCGTTTTTGTATCAGGAGCAAAATATGTTCGGTTTCATGAAAAATCTCAAAGAAAAATTAGCTAAAACTAAAAACGGCTTTCTCGGTAAAATAGCCGAAGCAATAAAATTAAGAGGTAAAGTTGACGAAGAACTGATGGAAGAATTAGAAGAAATTCTCATCCGGGCTGACATTGGTGCCGAACTCGGTATGGAAATCATCGACAGACTCCGTGGGGAAGTCCGTTTTCAGAAAATCACAGAGACTGACAGAGTTCAGGAAGTCCTTATGCAGATCATCAAAGAAATGATGCTCGCTGACTACTCCTCAGATGAACCTGTCTTCGCTTTCAATAAAAAACCTTATATCATGCTCTTCATTGGAGTCAACGGTGTAGGTAAAACAACTACTATCGGAAAACTTGCCAAGAAGTTCAAAGATGAAGGCAAATCTGTCTTAATGATTGCCGGCGACACCTTTAGAGCTGCAGCCATTGAACAGCTGACTATTTGGGCTGAAAGAGCCGATGTACCCATCATCAAGCAACAGCAGGGATCTGATCCTGCTTCTGTTGTCTATGACGGCCTGATCGCAGCTATCAACCGCAAAGTCGATGTCGTCCTCATAGATACTGCCGGCAGACAACATAATAAAGCCCACTTAATGAGTGAACTTGGCAAGATCGGTAAAACAATCAAAAAAGTCATTCCTGAAGCACCACATGAAACATTACTTATCATCGATGCTACTACAGGCCAAAATGCTATATCTCAAGCTAAAATGTTCAATGAAGCAATCCCTCTTTCCGGCCTGGTCTTAACCAAACTCGACGGCACTGCCAAAGGCGGAATTGTCATCGGTATCAAACATATGCTGAACATCCCCGTCAAAGTTATCGGAGTCGGAGAACAACAGGAAGATCTGCAGGAATTCAACGCTCAGGAATTTGTCCAAGCTCTGTTTGAAGAATGATAAAGGATGTTTGTAAACTATCACACCTTCTTTTACTGGAAGCCGGTAAAGGTTTGTCCAGACTTGACTTTGTTGAGAATATAGCTAAACTCTTTTTTGATCATACGCAAAGTGATGATGTGGACATTTATTTAGGTGATCCTCAGAAAATCCTTGTCGTTCATTTAGCAGGTCAAAGCTCACAAACTATCTTTCTTCAGGATGAACAAAGCAAAACAGTCAAATCTTGTTTATCTCAGGGTGAAATAAATATTGATAATCTGCTTCCATTTTTAAGTTCATATTTTAATTGCTTACCAAGCGATTTTCAAGGTATTCATAAACAAGAAAATTGTTATTTAATTACGAGTATAAACAATCAGACAGGTTCTGCTTTAGTGCTTCCATTTTTCTTTCGCTCGAATGAATTTGGTATTGTTCTGATTAAAAAGAACAAATCCGGGTTTTATACACAAGAGGATTTATCCTTCTATAGTGCCTTAATCCCAATTATGTCTGATTCTTTTGTCCTTCAATATGCTCAGGAAGCCCTCAGGGAAAGAGTTAAAGAAATTTCTTGTCTTTATGAAATCTCTCAAATTGCCAATACTCCTGACCAAACGATGTCTCTTGTTTTACAAAGAATTATTGATCTTCTGCCCAAAGCAATGCAATTCAACGAAATTGCTTACGCCAGACTGATCATTGACAACCAGGAATACTTAAGTTCAAATTACCTGGAAAGCACTGTCAAAATCATTTCTGAGGTAATTATAAATTACCAGTTACGCGGTTATCTCGAAGTTAACTACTCACAAAATAATAACCCGTCTTATCGAATCGCTTTCCTGAAAGAAGAAAAAAAACTTCTGGATACTGTTGCAGGACAAATTGCCCTGATCATTGAAAGAAGACAAGCTGAAGAAGCCACTGCCAAATTGCAGGAACAGCTTAGACATGCTGACCGCCTGGCTACAATAGGACAATTGGCTGCAGGTATTGCTCATGAAATCAATGAACCTCTTTCCACTATCCTGGGCTTTGCTCAGTTAATTGATGATGCTGAAAGTCCCTTGGAACAAGTTAAATTGGATCTGAAAAAAATAATTAATGCCTCCTTACATGCCAGAGAAGTAGTGCGAAAACTGATGCTTTTTTCCAGACAAATGCCTCCCAAAAAAGAAAGTATTAACCTAAACAAAATCATTAAAGACGGGATCTACTTGCTGGAAAACCGGTGTACTAAAAACGGGATTGAAATCATCCGCGTTCTAAGTAATGATTTGCCAACCATTACTGCCGATCCAGGACAAATTCATCAAATTCTCATCAATCTTCTTGTTAATAGCATGCAGGCAATGCCCGAAGGCGGAAAACTCTCTATTTATACCGGGCTTGAAGACGATTATGTCTATTTCACTATCCAGGATAACGGCATTGGTATGAGTGAAGATATAAAAGAAAAAATATTCCTGCCTTTCTATACAACTAAAGATATTGATCAGGGAACTGGTCTTGGACTTTCTGTTGTTCACGGTATTATCAATTCCCATAATGGAAAAATTCATGTTGATAGTACTGAAGGTAAAGGTACAACTTTCACAATTTATTTACCAGGGAGAGAAAATGGATAGCTCAATTTTAATTGTCGATGATTCTGTTGACACACTCGAACTTCTGCAAAGAAAACTTAAAAAGAAAAACTATCAGGTTACAACTGCCGGGAATGTGAATGAAGCTCTCCATTTGTTAAGTATCAACACCTATGATTTGGTGATTACCGACTATAAAATGCCTAAACTTAGCGGTCTCGAACTCATCAGACATATCCGTGAAAACTATAGACAAACCAGAATAATCATGATTACTGGCTACCCTACAATTGATGGAGCTGTAGAAGCAGTTAAAACCGGTGCTGAAGAATACCTCACTAAACCCTTCACTGATGATGAACTATTTACTGCAGTCAGCAAAGCTTTTGCCAGAATATCAGAAGAAGAAAGTACTCTTAAAACACCTGTTTCAAACAATTGTTATGGTCTTATTGGGGATTCAGAAGTCATGCATGAAACATACTCTCAAATCTCCAAATCCTCAAAAATTAATGCCACCGTCCTGATTCAGGGTGAATCAGGTACCGGCAAAGAACTCGTCGCCCGAGCCATCCACTACAACAGTAACCGTTCCTCTTATCCTTTTATGCCCGTAAATTGTGGGGCAATTCCCGAAAACCTGCTCGAAAGTGAGTTATTCGGACATGTTAAAGGTGCTTTTACCGGAGCATATGAGACTAAGGCAGGATTCTTCCTTACTGCGGATAATGGCACAATTTTCCTGGATGAAATCGGAGAAATGTCTCTTTCCATGCAGGTTCGCTTGCTCAGAGTCCTACAAGAAAAAGAAATAACTATGATCGGCTCTAATAATCCGCGTAAAATTAATATTAGAATTATTGCTGCTACAAATAAAGATTTACAAAAATTGGTGGAAAAAGGCAGTTTCCGGGAAGATCTCTTTTACCGTCTTAACGTTATCCGCTTAACTCTTCCTCCTCTGAGGGACAGGGATAATGATATCCTGCTTCTGGCAAATCACTTTACTCAAAAATATGCTAAAGAAATTGGGAAAAAACTCCTCACTTTCTCTGAGTTCACCTTACGTGCTTTCAAACAATACTACTGGCCTGGTAATGTCAGAGAACTCGAAAACATTATTCAACGACTTGTTTTTATGACCGATCACAACCATATTGATATTACTGATTTGCCTGAACCTATGCGTTATTCTCTACCCAAAGAAGATACCGAGCTTCTCTCTCTCAAAGACTTGGAGAAAAAACATGTCCAAAAAGTTCTCAATGCAGTTAATGGTAATAAAAGTAAAGCTGCATCCATTCTTGGTATAGATCGGAAAACCCTCAGAGTTAAACTCAATGAGTTAACCCGGATTGTGCAGTAGAGGTTTGCAAACTGGGTCGAAGATTGTGAAGAATGAAGGTTTGCAATCGAACGAGGTTATATAATAAATATATGGTGAGTGAGATTGTAAGTCCTTCAAATTCACTAGATTCAGCCAGATTGTAAAGATTCTACTGCACAGTTCGGGTTGAGCTGAGGAATAATTCCTCAGTTAGGGAATTACACCCCACTAAATATTCTCATTTTTGCCATTCAATTAACTTATCTGATAATACCTATTTTCTTATTTAACAATACTTTATAATTGAATCTCTATTCCCTCCTTCTCTTTGGCACAGGGATTGTATATATAAGGGTAAAGATAATAATAATAGGAGGCTATCATGGTACAACCCAACAGTCCATTAGTTGCCACTCCCGAAGTTAGGAGTGCAAAGTGCTTTGAATTAAAAACTAACCCAACCCTCAGAAAAGGTCTGTGCACGACATGTGATCATTCTGATGATTGTCATCTCTCCAAAGCCACATATCAGGCTACCTGGTCTTGTAACGAGTTTCAGGATATTGACGATAATCATCAGGCGACTCCTCAAAGCTATTACGATGCAAAACTTGAAGAGGTGCCAAAAGGTTCTCCCACAAAAATGGGCCTGTGTGCCTATTGCAATCAGGCAGACAATTGCAGCCTGCATAAATGTATCGGTGGAATCTGGCATTGCGAAGAATACGAATAAAAGAGGACAAAATGACTAAACAAGAATTTATCGAAAAAATTGCTGTCATGAATCCTGGAGAATCCGAATTCTTACAAGCAGTAAAGGAAGTTGTGGATTCGGTTTGGGATGAGTATCAAGCCCATCCGAAACTAGTTAATGCTAATATTTTGGAAAGAATAACTGAACCTGAAAGAACCATTATTTTCAGAGTTCCCTGGGTTAATGATAAAGGCGAAGTAAAAGTCAATAGAGGTTATCGCATAGAATTTAACAGTGCTATTGGACCATACAAAGGTGGTTTAAGATTCCATCCCAGTGTTAACTTGAGTATTTTGAAGTTCTTGGGCTTCGAACAAATCTTCAAAAACTCTCTGACAACACTTCCCATGGGTGGTGGTAAAGGTGGTTCAAATTTTGATGCCAAGGGTAAATCAGATGGTGAAATCATGCGGTTCTGTCAGTCATTTATGGCTGAATTATTCCGCCACATTGGTCCCAATACCGACGTTCCTGCCGGAGATATCGGCGTGGGTGGAAGAGAAATCGGGTATATGTTCGGCATGTACAAAAAACTGAAAAATGAATTTACCGGAGTTTTAACAGGTAAAGGACTCAATTGGGGCGGTAGTCGGATCAGACCAGAAGCTACAGGCTTTGGTGTTGTTTACTTTGCCGCAGAACAATTGAAAACTATTGGGTTAAGCCTGGAAAATAAGACAGTAGCCGTTTCTGGCTTCGGTAATGTAGCCTGGGGTGCTTGTATTAAAGTCAATCAATTAGGTGGCAAAGTTGTTACTCTCTCCGGCCCTGATGGATACATCTATGATCCTACTGGCATCAAAGGTGAAAAAGTCGATTATCTGCTCGAAATGAGAGCTTCCAACCGTGATTGTGTAAAAGACTATGCGGATCAATTCGGAGTAGAATTCTTTGCTAATCGCAGACCATGGGAAGTAAAATGTGATCTTGCTTTACCTTGTGCTACACAAAATGAACTGGATCTCAAGGATGCTCAAAAACTCATTGTCAACGGTGTGACTTGTGTTACAGAAGGTGCAAATATGCCCTGTACACCTGAAGCAGTAGAGCTCTTTCAAAAACATAAAGTCCTATTTGCTCCGGGAAAAGCTTCTAATGCCGGTGGAGTTGCAACTTCAGGTTTGGAAATGTCTCAAAACAGCTTAAGATTAAGCTGGGGTGTCGAAGAAGTAGATGCCCGTTTATTGGAAATCATGAAAAATATCCACACTGCCTGTGTTAAGCACGGAACTGAAGCAGATGGCTATATAAACTATGTTAATGGTGCTAATGTTGCCGGATTCATGAAAGTAGCCAATGCTATGCTTGACCATGGTGTAGTATAACCAAATCTCTTTAAAATTGATCACACTCCTGTGATAATGAATACCACACAAGGGGAGGGGAATTCCATCTCCCCTCTCTTTTTCTTTTCAAAATATTACCATTAGTAGTCATTTTAACCATTTTGTTGACCTCAACAAAATGGTCGGTAAACAATTCTATTGTCTATTAAATAATTAAAGAGGCGATCCTCGGACCGCCTCTTTTTTTATACACTACACAATTCTGGAATCCGGTTATCTCTTCTCCACATTAATAATTGATAATTAATAATTATCAACCTATCTGTATCCAAATTCCTTCAAAGCATTAACTTTCTTTCTCCAGCCCGGCTTGATCTTCAGCCAGAGCTTCAAAGTCACCCTTTTCTGAGTCAGTTTATGAATTTCTTTCTCGGCATTTATTCTGATCTCTTTGATCTTTTCCCCATTCTTGCCCAGGATAATAGGCTTCTGAGAATCCCTTTCGATCCAGATATTCGCCCAGATCTCTGATTTATTCGGCAGATCTTTGTATAACTCCACCGTAACTGCTGTACTATATGGAATTTCTTCATCATAATTCAGGAAGATCTGCTCTCTGATAATTTCCTGCACAAAGAAACGCATCGGCATATCTGATAGATCTTCGGGATTAAAGAACGGTGGATTCAGAGGAATAAACTGGGTGATATACTCTATCAGCTCTGTAAAATCTGTATCATTAAGAGCTGAAATTGTAAAGATCTTATCGAAATGTTCAGCCAACATTTGCGTCTTTTCTTCGATCATACCCGGCTTTGCCAGATCTATCTTATTCAATAAAGCTACTTTCGGCTTTTTTAGTGGTTTCAGTAAATCACATACTTCATTATCATAATCAGTCGGATAATTAATGACATCTGTAATGTACAGAATCAAATCGGCATCCTTCAGAGCTTCCATAACATAATTCAACATTCTCTGATGCAGCTCATATCTTGGCTTTAGGAACCCTGGTGTATCCAAAAAGATGATTTGTCTTTTTTCATCCGAGAAAAAACCCTTGATACTGTGTCTCGTGGTTTGGGGTTTGGGCGATATGATCGAGAGCTTCTCTCCGATCAATTTATTCATAAGTGTGGATTTACCCACATTGGGCTTGCCTATGATGGACACGAACCCCGATTTGAAATTTAAGTCTATATCTTGCATATATTATATACCAACATCTCCATTAATATGTTTTCTTTCACATTCAGCGACTTTAAGTCAGCATCGGCTTTGAGCAGGAGAGCGAATACCTTTCTTAACTTGGGCTGAGGGTATTTATTGGCAAAGAGCATATAGTCTTTGCGGAAAAAATTATGTACTTCATTCAGGTGATAACTCATTATTTCGGAATCACCTATTTTATTTTTACGACAGGCATTAACTTTCCAGATCAGGGTAAAAAATCTGGCTAACATAGTTGTCATCATCACAGCAGCTTCATCATTCTCCAAAAGATTATCCAGAATGGACAATGAAATTGTAACATCCTTTTTACCTATGGCATTCTGCAATTCAAATATTGTATAGACTTTGTTTTTACATACACAGGATAACACATCTTCATATGTAATATTCTTTCTTGTCCCAATATACAAAGCCAACTTGTCCAACTCATTAAAAGCAGTAAAATAATCCAATGGAATGGAATTAATAAAAAGATCAGTTGCTCTGCCTTCGAAGATCAGCCCTCTCATCTTTAACTCATCATTCAACCATACCCTGAGATCCACAGGAGAATAAGGCTGCTTACACTGGACACTGATTGACTTTTCCAGGATAGTCTTATAAACCGCATACTTTTTGTCCGGCTTATCATCCAGAATGATCAGAACTGATGTTTCTGCAGGATCATTGAGATATGGAATTAACTTCTTTCTCTCATCAGCTTTGATCTTCTCAAAATCCCGAACAACCAACACTCTCTTCTCAGCCAGAAATGGCATCATTTCTACTTGCTCAAGTATTGTCTCCGCCTGACATTCATCCCCGTAAAGAGTCAGAAAATCAAACTCATCATTAACCTTGATATGCATAGCCTTGATTAGCGTCTGTAACACCTTCTCTTTTAGATAATTCTCCTGACCGTAAATGTAGAACAGTAAATCTTTCTTATAGTTCAGATGCACGGACATAAATTCCGGATAAAGAAAATCACGCTTACGATGCGGCATTAATATCCCATCAGAATAAATGTGGTTGCAACAACGGATAATCCCCAACAATAATAGGAGAAATATTTCAACTTCTGCCTTTTGATCAATGATAACAGAAAATGTATGACCATATATCCCGAAACAAATGCTGCAAATATACCTGCAATATAATTAATGATCAGATCTGGATTCATATTCATCAAATTTTCAACTTCTGATAAACTGGCTCCTAAAATTGCCGGAACTGATAAAAGAAATGAATATACTGCTGCATCTTCTCTCTTGATCCCGGTATATAAAGAAACAGCGATCGTTGTTCCTGAACGTGAAATTCCGGGTGTAATAGCTATTGCCTGTCCTAACCCGATGATCAAAGCTCTGCCAATTCCCATCGCTCCGGATGGCACATCACTTTTCTTTACTTTATCAGACATAAAAACAATTATACCTGTAACCGACAGCATAATTGCCACTAATAACGGACTGCCAAACATACTCTCAAATCTGGGCTTAAAAGTAAATCCGATCACCCCGGTAACTATTGTTGAAATTAACATGAACCAAATCAGATTCAGATTGTATTTTATCTCTGGTTCCTTGCTGGTACAATGGAACAGAGCATTAAACAATCTGCCGATATCTTTCTTAAAATACAGTATCACAGCCAATAAAGAACCAAAATGCAACATTACTTCAAACGAAAGATCCTGAGAAACCGTGTTTCCCATAAAGTGCTCAAATAAAACCAAATGCCCGGAACTGCTTACAGGAAGGAACTCTGTCAAACCCTGTACAAATCCCAAAACTATGCTTTCCACAATATTCATTCAATACCTCTATTCCTCTTTTTAGGAGATTAAATTTTCCTTAGAAGATTATTTTGAGGGGCATATTCAGTCAACTGATATTTATAAAGGAAGGATTTGTATGCCGTAGGACTCGTGACAAAATAATGTTTGCATTTCATCATGTATCAAGTACAGGCTTCTCTAATTGTCCCTAGGACAAAAGATGTATAGCCTGCAGCTTTAGCTGCAGGTATAAACAACCACAAATCCCCGTCCGATAGGACGAAAGATTATTATTCGAGGCTTATCCTGATGTTTATAATTTTGTTAAATACTATTTTATTTGTTTGATAAATCTAACTATGCTTCATATGTATTACTAAACTAATTGACACCTTTATTTTGTCTCGACCCCTTAGAGGTATATCTATGTATTTTAGTCTGGGTGCAACAAAATAATCGTTAATGTCATTTATCAATTACCTCTAAAATCTTACATGCCAACCATATAATTTCCTCTCCCTGGTCCAGGGAGAGGATTAAGGTGAGGGTGGAAACCGTCTTCCTAGCTACTTTGTTATCGTTATTGTCCCATGTTTCGATACTGGTACCTTGTTCTCTGCATCAAGATTCACTTTCGGGTTCTTCTGCCCTGTTGGTAAATATTTGTCCATCGTAGTCATATTGGTAGCATATGCATTCGGAAAATAGTCTTCAAATGCTGTCTTGATCGAAGATTCTATTAACTGACCCAGCAAATTACTGTTGTTTGATTGTAAAATCACAGTCGTATCTGTTCTAAAATCCCATAATGTCTCTGCTGTTGTCGTACTGATTAGAGCATAACTGGCACTTATATCCAAATTACCGGAAAAACCAATCGACTTATCCCATTTTTCTATTTTTGTCACTAACACGGCATCAGCTCCAAAGAATTTCTTAAAATTCTTATATACTTCCGGTGAAAGAACTTCTGTATCATATAAGCCTTCGTCCCTCAAAATATTAAACATAGGCTCCACAGGGATAGGATAATACCCCTTCAACCCAAGAGGTTCAGCCAAAGAACAGGAAAAATATTCTTTTGCTTCAGCTGCTGTAGATTTGTTAATTGGAGGCAAAATAAGAACTGTGATCGGTTTATTGTTATCATACATCTTAGGATAAGTTACCCGCATTGGCTGCATATTGGAAACCATAGGGGCACAACCATTTATTACCAGTATAACAATAACTGTCATTAAAAGAATACTCGTTTTTTTCATCACGGTCACCTCACTTCCCTGTATTAAGCTTTTTAATTAGCGTATCTATAAATTGAGCAGATTCTTTCCAGGTATTTTTTTCTAATTCAAAATACTTGGCAGCTTCTCCATTATTGCCATCGCCTAACAGTATTAATGCATGCTCACAATAGATACCAGGAGGAACTGGTGTACCTTTGCTCTTGGACTTTTCCTCAATATTTACCAGTACTTTCAAAAAGTCTTTTTTACTGTTATCATCCCTTTTTTTAATGTAGTTATAATACTTTTTTGAATAATCTCCATAATAAAGATATTCAACCTTGGGAGCACATCCTGTCAAAACTATTGTCAAAAATAGTGTCATTATCATGTATCTCATGGAACATTCACCTCTATGGTTACTGAGTTGGAAATCAATACTTTCTGAGAAATGATTTTCTCCTTATTTCTCAAAATCACTAAATCATACATTCCAGTCTTCAATTCCAGGATTGCAGGCTTATTGTCTTTATCAAACTGCAAATGCACAACTGCATTATTCATCAATAATACAATTTTGTCTGTATTCCCGACCAATTGTAAATAACCTGTATCCTTGCCTGCTTTTGCTGTTTCATTTATTTTCGCAACACTGCATCCGCCTACTATGATGAAAAACACCATAAACAAACCAGCTATAAGTATAAATGCTTTTTTCATGACATCTTCCTATTTTACTTCTGAAACATATAATTCTTTCAGTGAAGTATTATCCAAAGAACCTTCAATTATTTGACATATGGACATCTCTGTTATATCCTGGCCTGGAACTAATGTCACTACCTTGATTTTGGCTATACTGGTCGATGGCAATTCAATAGGAATCCCGGTCTGTGGATTCATGACCTGTTTGCCCCTCTTGTTTACATTAAAAATGTCACCAACTTTGATCCCCTGCAACTGACCTCCGGAAATATAAACACTCCCTTTATCCACTTCCAGAATATAAGACTTCCAAGGCTCATTGTACAATTTGTTCAACAAATTCTGCACAACACTGGAAATTGCTGCATCAATCGCTTTATCCGAAAGTGTCTCATCAAATCCGGCCTGTGAACCCATTCCCAGAACAGTCCCAACCTCAACCGTAGCTTCGCCTGAACCCTCTTCTCCATAAATGATCAACCCGGTTCTTGTATCTACGATCCTAAGAGTTACCTTCGCATATGCTGTCTGTGCTTTGGTCCTGTCTATCAGCCCCACATTTCCCGTCACCTTCCTGCCAAACTCAGAAATAGAACCTACGATCATATAATCAGCAGGAATATTATACTTCTGAATATTTGAGATCTTCTGCTCATTTGAGATAGCAATGGTATCCTGTCTTTCGATAAGTATAAAATTATTGGTCATAGCCAGCTTGGAAGTTAAAATATCCGAAGCCTGCTTCGACATTCTGTCTTTGACATTGGTTCCCTCTGTCAGAAAACTGTTGGCAGCCTTTGTTTCATTCGAAAATCTGCCAATAGCTATCTTGCGTTTAAAATTGAACTGCTGTTGTACCTGCGGTGGCTGCTTATTTATCGGTGCAATTTCTGTCACTGGTTGTACACTCTTTGACTGATGACTGGCACAACCTATTAGCAATAAAAAAACAGCGAATAACAAGATAAATTTCTTCATATTTTTACTCCTTCGATAAAATCAACAAAATATTGAACTATTGGATTTAGATGTCAAGAAAAATAATGATCTTTAATCATAAACCCGGACTATTGCTTCGAATCTATTCCCATGTCAGTGTTAGTCCGTGTAAGTCTGTGTAAGTCGGTGTTCCAAAAAGTTTCTTGCCCCCTCCCCCACTGACACCTGACATCTGGCACCTCCCCTGTTCGTGTAAGTCAGTGTTCCCTTTCCTGCAAAAGACTTGAGGCAAAAAAAAGGGGCAAATGTTCATTTGCCCCTACACTTAAATTACTTACTTATCTGCTCCAGATTCATATCCGGCAACATCAACGGTGCTCCCTGTTGATATTGTAACCAGGGCTCATACATATTCAGGAATTCATCCATCGTCTGCAAGGTCTTGCTATACCCCAAAATTGACATCTTGGGATCAACAGAGATCTTAACGATAGACTCCTGTTTGAAATTACTGGTATTCACAAGCTCGATATCATTCTTAATTTTTGCAATTTCTTTGATAGCTTGTGCTGCTTCCTTTAATCCGCCCAACTCATCCACAAGACCATTCTTCTTGCCCTGAATACCTGTCCAAACCTGGCCCTTCGCCAATTTGTCCACTGCATCATACTGCATTCCACGACCTGCAGCCACCTTGCTCACAAAACTGTGATAAACTGCTTCTATACTATGTTGCATCTTCTTCTTCTCAGATTCCAACATCGGTCTGGTCATATTCCCAAAATCAGAATTTTCTCCCTTCTTCACCTGTGACCAGTTTACATACAACTTCTTGAACAAATTCTCTGCTGAAAAACTTATCCCGATCACTCCGATCGATCCAGTCAAAGTTGCAGGATCTGCTATTATCTTATCTGCATTCAGAGAAATATAATACCCGCCTGAAGCTGCTACGCCTGTCATTGAAACCACTACCGGCATCTTATTCTCTTTCTTGGCTAACTCAATCTCACGATTGATTATGTCAGACGCCACGGCAGAACCACCACCACTGTCCACTCTTAAAATTATTCCTTTATAACGTGAATCTTTTCGCACTCTTCTGATATTCTCAACTGTTGTTTCCTGTGCTATCTTTCTGCCAATCTGACCTTTTCCACCAACAATATTACCCTGTGCATAAATCACGGCTATCTTTGTCTTGGGTGCATGATACCAGTTCACATCCTGATAATCTTCTAATTTTGTTTGCTTACCCGAAAAAGCAAATTCTTTTTTCAATACTTTGTCCAACTGATCTTCATATATCAGACTGTCCACAAGACCTGCTTTTAATGCATCTTCAGCCACAAAATATGGCCCTGCATCAATCGTCTGAGTTACAGTTGAACGCAATTTTCCACCCCGGCCATCCTGGATCATCTGACATGCCTGTGCATAAAGATCTCCTAATAATGATTCATATTCCGCTCTTTCTTCCGGGGTCATTCCATTTTCAGAAAACATGTTACCTGCAGTTTTATATGGATGACTTCTAAAGTTATAAACCGTGATCCCGATCTTATCCAACATATCTTTCAAATATGGTGAATTAATTGATAAGCCTTTCAAATCCACTGAACCATTCGGATTCAGATAGATCTTATCAGCTACTGCTGCAGCAAATACATAATCTCCGTTATTAATCCCTTCATAATAGAAAACTACCTTCTTGCCTGTTTTCTTGAAATCATTGATAGCGGTTACGATCTCCTGCTTCAACGCCAAAGAAGCTACAAAATTCTTCTTGATAAAGATTAAGCCCTTCACTGCGGGATCTTTCTCTGCCTTGTTTATATTTGTGATCAATTCCTCTACAGACATCTCGTTCTGATCAAAAATCTTGAATGGTCCAAAATTGTACTTAGGTGACTTGTATGTCACAATTTGATTGCTCACCGGAACGTTGTACCATTGCTTTGCAGGCTTAATAAACGATGTGCTGAACATTTCCTTTGGACTGAATATATAGTCAACCCCATGACTTTCTTTGAGCTCTTTACCATTAGCTTTCTCGTAATATACCATAGACCCGCTTTCAGATTTAAAAGCATTTATCCCAATCGATAGCATTGTTGTCTTGGCCTCAAGATCATAAGTACCCTTGAGCTTTATTCCATCAAATAATTGAGTCGATAATCCCAAAATCGGTCTGTTAAACTCATAATCCTCACCATTTATATTTTTATTCAATGGCACATCAACCGATAAATCCAAACGATATGGCTTCATTAAGGGAATTAATGCAAAAGGACGTATGCCCATTCCAAAATTGTATGCGGGTGATTCCTTATAGACGTTATCCAAAACAAATGAAAAAGACATACTGTTGGCAGGACGATAAAGCAAACCCGATTTCAGATTCCTTTCATTCGTATGCCCATTCATCCAGCCATAGGTCATTCCCCAATATAAATTCTGCATACTCGCCGGTAAATTCTTCATCTCAGATCCGATTGTGAATTTGTGAAAATTCTGGTTCTGCTCATTCTTCTCATACACATAAGAAAAATCCTTCATATTGACCAACAGCCAATAATGATCCTGAAACTTATTACTGTCATAGTAATGCATCCAACCCAGACCATTCAGTCCCGACATCCCGATAAACGCAGGATTGATCACCGGTCCCAAAATGTTGTCGGTGGTACTTGTAGTCTGCTGAAAATTAGTTTCCATAAACTGGGCACTCAAGAGTG
>CAYQPF010000121.1:0-15117 GCA_964419225.1 uncultured Candidatus Cloacimonadota bacterium
CTTTTATTGCCGACTTTTTTTGTTCTAAAAGAAAATTAGTAATTGAAATTGATGGGAACATTCATGAATTTAAAAAACAGAATGACTTTTTTCGAGATCATATTATTAAAGAACTGGGTTATAAGATTTTAAGATTTACAAATGATCAAATCGAGAATAATATGGCAGTAGTTCTAAAAATTATTAGTGATAGTAAATACGAGTGAAAGGTGAAGCACCATAAAGTCCTTGCCCTTATTAAGGGAAAGGATTTAGGATAGGGTTGAGGGAAAAGTTGGCAGTAGGCAGAGATTTCGACAACCCATCCCCGACCCTTCCCTTTTAATAAGGGAAGGGAGTGAAAACGGGTGATGTATTCTGCTAGTGGAAATTTGGTGTAAGAAGGAAAAGCAAAGCTTTTTCGAACAAGTCCTTGCCCTTTTAAGGGAAAGGATTTAGGATAGGGTTGAGGGAAAAGTAGGCAGTAGGCAGTTGGCAGAGGTCGTCGGGAGTCATGAGTATTGAGTCATGACTCAGGGAAATTCCTGAGTAGAGAGTTTTGAGTTAGAATAAGAGATAGATTAGGAGAGAAATGAGTAACAGGAAATTAGCGAAAAATGTCGGGATAATGTCGATAGCAGTGTCATTTAGCAGAGTATTGGGATTGATCAGGGACCAGGTGATGGCGAACTTTTTTGGGACCACCTATTTAAATGATGCTTTTAATATCGCGTATAATATTCCTAATTTATTGAGAAAACTATTTGGTGAAGGTGCTTTATCTGCCGCTTTTGTACCAATTTATAATGAAGTAGGTCACCGACAGGGTAAGAAAGCCCAGATAGATTTTGCTTTGAATGTTTTGTCACTTCTGACAATGCTTTTACTTGTATTAACATTTTTGGGTATGGTGTTAGCACCAATAATTGTGAAAGTAATTTATCCCGGGATTGCATCACATACTGAAGTATTGGCAGTTAAACTATGCCGGATAATGTTTCCTTACTTGTTTTTTATAGGACTATCATCCACTTTTATTGCGATATTGAATTCACATGACAAGTTCTTTATGACAGGCTTATCTTCTGCCTTATTGAATATAGGGATGGTTGGTACGATCTGGGTTGGGGTATGGATGTTCAATCTAAGTGATGAACAGAAGATAATATTGGCAGCCTGGGGTGTATTGATTGGAGGTTTTTTACAAACCGTGATTAATTTTCCTTTTTTGAAGAAACTGGGCTATAATTTTAAAGTTTTTATCAACTTCACAGGAGAAGCGATAAGTGCTGTATGGAAGAGGTTTATTCCTGGGATGATCGGCATGGGTATCAGGGAGATCAATTTACTGGCAGATGGTTTGATCGCATCTTATTTACCAATAGGCAGTATAACTGCATTAAACATGGGGAACCGGCTGATGCAGTTGCCCTTGGGAATATTTGGGATAGCAACAGGCTCAGCAGTATTACCGTTATTTTCAAAGTATCTGCATGAAGAGAATTGGGAAGGCTTGTCCGAGAGTCTCCGTTTTGCCACGATATCTCTTGCTTATATAATGCTGCCAATCACAGCCATCATGGCAGGTCTGGGTAAAGATTTTATTATCATTCTCTTTCAACGTGGTGCTTTTGATGCCCATGCAGTTGCATTGACTTATAAAGCTACCCTGTGTTTTTCCTTAGGATTGATCTTTTATTCCCTGAATCAGACAATTACTCCCATCTTCTACGCCAATAAAGATACAAAAACACCCATGCAAATTGCCGGGGTAATGGTTGCCCTGAACATAGTTTTAAATGTTGTCTTGATGCAATTCCTCCAATTAGGCGGTTTAGCTTTGGCAACTTCAATCACAGCTATGGTTAATTATTTAGTAATGATCAAAATAATAACCAAAAGAATGCCCAGAATCCAATATTCGGGTCTGTGGATCGATATTTTCAAATTAATCTTTATCTCAGTTATGATTTATATTCTTCTGATGACGGCTAATCACTATTGGTTAGTAAAAGGATTATTGCTTTTGATCATTAAATCTGTAGTATTAAGTTTGGCATCTTTTGTTATTTTATTTGTTTTAGCAGGATTGTTAAAAGTTAAGTATGGCAATAAAATCAAGGATAGGTTATGTCAGAAATTTCTGCGGAAATAAGAGAAAAACTGAATCTTCTTCCTGATAAACCAGGTGTTTATCTGATGAAGAATGATAAAGATCAGGTGATTTATGTCGGTAAGGCCGTAAATCTGAAGAACCGGGTCAGATCATACTTTATTGGAATTCCTGCTGATGCAAAGACCAGAAGATTAGTCAGCCATATACATATTTTCGATTATATAATTATTTCGAATGAGACAGAAGCTTTATTACTGGAAGCTAATCTCATCAAGAAATACATGCCCCGCTATAATGTTCTATTAAAAGATGATAAAAAATATCCTTTCATTAAAGTGACCTGGTACGAGCCTTTTCCCCGCATAATCGTAACCCGGGAAATGAAGAAAGATGGCGGGAAGTATTTTGGTCCCTATACTGACAGTAAGACCTTAAAATATACTTTACGCTCCTTGGAATGGGTATTTCCCATCCGAACTTGTGAAAGAATTATTCCGGAAGATAAAATTGCTTTCTCCAGAGCGTGCATGAATGATCAATTAGGCAAATGTTCGGCTCCCTGTATCGGCAAGATCAATCGTGATGAATACAGGAAACTGGTTAATCAGTTAATGCGTTTTCTGGTGGGAAAAGATACAGATGTAATGACAGAACTGACTCAGGAAATGTATCAGTTATCAGAGGAAATGAAGTTTGAATTGGCTGCAAAAGTAAGAGACCGAATCAAACAGGTGGAAAAATTACAGAAGATTCAGACAGTCTATTTCACTGATGATTCAAATAGAGATGTGATCGGAATCTATAAAGAAGAAAATCATGCAGCAGTGACAGTTTTAAAGATTTTGAGCGGGAAATTATTACAACGGGAAGTATATCCTTTGGAGAATGTTGAGGATATTGAGATCGGAGAAATGCTCAAAGCTTTTATTCTGCAATATTATACGGACAGACTCGATAACCTGCCCAAGCAGATAATCATGCAGGAAGAACCGGATGAACTGAACGAACTAAATATTTGGCTGAATAATAAGATAATCGTACCTCAGCGTGGAGATAACCGGAAACTGATCATGATAGCCAAGGAAAATGCTTTCAATCATATCGAAGAAAAAAAGCTGAGTCATTTACGAAAAAGTACCAGAACTATCGTACCTGTTCAAGAGCTGAAAGAGAAGTTGAATCTCAAGAAACTCCCTCGTAAAATGATCTGTGTAGATATATCCACAATAATGGGAACAGACACTGTTTCCTCATTAGTTTTTTTTGAGAATGGTAAACCGAAGAAGAGTCAATACCGCAGGTTTATTATTAAGACTGTGGAAGGGCAGGATGATTTTGCTTCGATGCAGGAAACTTTACTCCGCTTTTCTGCCCATTTTGCTGAAGATGAGAAGTGGGAGCAACCGGATTTAATTATCATTGATGGTGGAAAAGGACAGTTGAGTTCTGCACATCAGATCATTGTCGAACAGAAATTAACTGAGGTTGAGATGATTTCACTTGCCAAAAGAGCGGAAGAAGTTTTTGTACCTCATAATAAAGAGTCAATAATCTTGCCCAGAAATTCATCGGCTTTACGACTCTTGACAAATATCAGAGATGAAGCACATCGCTTTGCCATAACATTTCACCGGAAACGCCGGGAAATGCGGACATTAACAAGCGATCTGGATGCAATAAAGGGAATAGGCAAAGATAAGAAGTTTATGCTCTTGAAAAGGTTTGGTTCTGTGGAAAATCTGAAAAAGGCAACTGTGGAAGAACTGGCAGAGGTGAAAGGTATTGGTGAGATTCTGGCCAAGCAACTGCTGGAAGAGTTGAATTAGTTTGGGAATAATCGACGTCTCGTCGATTGGAGACTTCAAAGGTACAAATTGAAGTGTTTGTGCAGACGAGATGTCTGCAATTCCCAGTCTCGTCGATTGGAATCTTCAAAAGTACAAATTGAAGTATTTGTGCAGACGAGACGTCTGCAGTTCCCAGTAAAGAGGGGAGAGGCATTTCGATAAACAGGAGAATTAGTGAATTATAATTATTTGGCACAATGGGTTAAAGAGGCAGTAGTCAGTAACCTGTATTTTGATTCGTTGAAGAAGATCGAGGATCAATATATAATATATTTTAAAAAAATGGATAAATACCTACAGATAAATTTAGCTTCGGAAGATAATTTCCTTTTCTTCTCAGATAATCCGGGTTTTCCCTATGATGAACTTGATGAAATATCCGGATTTTCCCAAACCCTGCGTCAGGCCAAATTAGAAAGAATAAAAATCCATACAGAAGACAGGATCTTTATTCTGGATTTTGTGAAAGTTGATATCTATAATCAGGTCAATCATTTCCAACTTATAGTTGAACTTATATCTCATGGACAGAATATCATACTTGTACGCAAGGATAAAGATAAACTTCTGATATTAGACTGTTTGAAGAAGATCAGTTTTGCCGAAAACAATGACAGGCAGATTCTGCCGGGTGGAGAGTATTTATTTCCTAAGGCATTATATCAAATTCAGGACAATCCCATTGTCTATCCTTTAAGTTTTGATGCTAAAGGTAAGGTTGTGGAAGCTACTGAAGGTGGTTTCAAAGAACTAAACGCCTTATTTGAGTCACTCTATTATGATTATATTTTATTGAATAAACTGGAAAAACAAAAGAAGATCCAGATTGCCAAATATAAGAAGGATATTGATAAAAAGAGTCTGAAGATCAGTAAGCAGAATGAGGAATTAGCTCAGGCAGTTGATGAGCAGAAGTGGTTTACTTATGCAGAATTGTTAAAGGCTAATTACAATATGCTTAATTCGGGGATGGAGAATATAGAGGTTACGGATTATTTCAGTGAGAATTTCCCTTTAATCCAAATTCCGATGCTGAAAGAAAAAGGTGCCAAAGAGAATATTGAGTTTTATTATAAAAAATACCGTAAAGCTAAAACCGGGAAAGAAAAGATCAAAGAACAGATCGAAATCACTAATGCAGAAATAGAAAGTCTGGAAAGCGAGATCGTTTCGGTAGAGTTGTTGGACAATTATTGGGAGTATAAGGAGTTATTTACTAAAAGTAAGGACCAGAAAAATAAGAATCATAAAGCTGATAAATTTAAAAAAATATCTATTAATGCAGATTGGGAGATCTATTTAGGTCGAACCAGTACGGAAAATGATAATCTTACTTGTCGGGTAGCAGGAAAGAATGACTGGTGGTTTCACACCCGTGTTTTCCGTGGTACTCATGTGATCTTAAGAAATATACATAAAAAAAATATCCCGGATCAACTTATAACTGTGTGTTGCAGTTTGGCAGCATATTTCAGTAAGGCAAAAAGTTCTTCCAACGTGCCTGTTGATTATACCCAGATCAAATATGTGAGAAAACCGAAGAGCAGCCCTCCTGGATATGTTATTTATACAAACCAAAAAACAATTTTTTCCGAACCCATGAGTTTTCGGGATGCAGTGGCTTTGGTTCAGAAATTAGTCAGCAACGGAGAGATATAATGATACAAATGACAGCCTCTGAACGTACGATGATTGTCTATATATTGGAGTATAATCTACCTGATACAACAGTTTGGGCTTATGGCCCGCGTGTGGATGGAACTTCTACTAAATTTTCTGATTTAAATTTGCTCGTGATTAGCAAAGAACCAATCACAGATCTGTCTATCTTCAAGTTAAAAACAGTTTTCTCTAATACAGATTTGCCCTATAAGGTGAATATTGTGGACTGGAATAGCTTATCTTCAGAAGAGCAAAGAAATATTCTGAATATAAGTGAAAAACTTGTGTAGAGAATAATTCTACCACTTCTTGAAGATGAAGAACACCGCTAAAATAATAAAAACAAACCCCACTGCATAATTCCAACGGAATTCCTCTTTGAGATAAAATATGGAAAAAGCCGAGAAAACAGTCAGGGTGATAACCTCCTGAATTGTTTTGAGCTGGGTGGTAGTGTATTGATAAGAACCAATTCTGTTGGCGGGAACCTGAAAGCAATATTCAAAAAAAGCGATACCCCAACTGACCAGGATGACTATCCAAAGTGCTGAGCTCTTGAATCTTAAGTGACCATACCAAGCGAAGGTCATAAATATATTGGATATTGTTAAAAGAATAATAGGTTTCATGATTTAATCTCCAGATACTTTGTAAAAGAATAGAGGTAAATGTCAACAAAATTCCTTGACTAATATTTGAATAATCATAATAATATACCAACTTAATGGAGGTTTCTATGAGAAAGTTAATATTCTTTAGCATAATTCTGCTATTAGTAACAGGATTGTATTCTGTAAGGGTTCATGACTATGCTTTTCAGGTAACTCAGCCCGACGGGCAGGTTCTGAACTGTTTTATCTCGGGTGATGAGAACTACCGCTGGTTGCACGATTCTCAGGATTATACGATCATCCAAAATGAGCAGACCGGTTATTTTGTTTATGCTCAAAGGGTAGGTAATGAATTAATACCATCACCGTATGTCTTCGGTTCTGCTAACCCGGTAACAGTAGGATTGGAAAAGAATCTGAAACATTCATCCGGTTATATTCTGCAAAAAGTTGCTTCTAAAAACTATGCTTCAACCCGGCGTGTAAGAGAAGATCGTACCCCAACTTCCGGTACGATCAATAATTTGGTTGTTTTTATCAGATTCAGTGGAGAATCAGAATTTGATGACCAAATCATGGAATTTAATAGTTTATTCAACAATAATACAGCAGATGCAAACTCCATGCGTAATTATTTCTTGGCTACATCATATAATATGCTGACTGTCGATACCGGCTTTTACCCGATAGCTATTACAGAGGATGTTCAATCCTATCAGGATTCACATCCCCGCAGCTATTACCAGCCCTATAGTGTTTCTAATCCTACGGGGTATCAGAATGATGCTCAGGCTACCCAGAGAGAGCATACCCTGCTAAGATCAGCAATTGAGTTTATCGCTCCTCAGGTTCCAACAGAGCTGAATCTGGATGGTGATAATGACGGGAAGGTCGATAATGTATGTTTCATTATTAAGGGCAATGCAGGAGCTTGGGCAGATTTACTTTGGCCTCATATGAGTTCTCTGGAATCCTTTACCGTGAACATCAATGGGAAAAGAGTCTATAATTACAACTTCCAGTTAAGAGATTTTCTCATTCAGAGAGGAGTCGGTGTACTTTGTCATGAAATGCAGCATTCACTCGGGTTTCCTGATCTATATCATTATAGTTATGATAATATCGATCCAGTAGGAGACTGGGATATAATGGAAACTGATTCCAATCCGCCTCAGTTTTCCTGTGCTTACATGAAACAACGTTATACTGACTGGCTGGAAAACATTCCCGAAATCCAGGCCCCTGGTACTTTTACTTTAAATTCCTTAATGCAGAGTACCAATAATAGTTTTATCTTAGAATCACCTTATACTTATGATGAACTTTTTGTGATTGAGTACCGTAAGCAGGTTGGGACTTTTGAATCTCAGATTCCCGGAACTGGTCTTTTAGTATATAGAATTAATAAAATGCAGAGTGGACAGGGTAATCCTTATGGATCTCCTGATGAAGTATATCTTTACAGACCGGATGGTACATATTATGTGAATGGAAATATTAATAATGCATTCTTCAGCAGTGAATCCGGGAGGACTGCTTTCAACGAAACAACAAATCCCAGTCCTTTTTTATCCAATTCCAATTTGGGTGGTATCGCCTTAGCTAATATAGGTTCTGCCGGAGAGACGATAACATTTGATGTTCTTTTCCCGGAACCAAATAGCCCCATCCTTTTATATCCCCATAACAGAAGCGAGAATGTAGGAAATGTTGTCAGCTTTAACAGGCATAAGGTGCATTTTGCCTGGAACAGTCTTCTTGATTGTGTGTGCAATTTTACCCTGGCAACTGATGCAAACATGACTAATATTGTGAAAACCATTAACGGTGTTGAGGATGAATTTGTTGTGGACAGTCTGAGTGCCAATGCTACCTACTATTGGAAAATCACCAATACCACAGCCAATTCTACATCACCTGTGTTCCGTTTTACTGTTGAACCTAATGCTACAATTCCATCCGGTACAATTACAATGGAAGATACTTCTATGCTTAGTGAATATTACGAGAACTGCTGGGATGTCTGGAGAATTATGGATTCCAATTATGGTGGGGGAGATGCACCGGAAATGATTGCTTTTCCAGCAGCTTGTACAAATGCTGTAGCCAGATTGATCTCATATCCTTTGGATCTGCCTATAAGATGGCCATATCAGGTGAATTTCCAAACAGCTTTTATGTCCTATGATCCTACTGCTGTGACCATTAAACTTCAATCCAGCCCCGATAAGGTTACCTGGTATGATGAATGGGTGCCAAATATCTCTTCAGGTTATCTGCCTCCAGCCAATGTTAGTGTAAATTTACAGAATTTCATTCCTGGTGAAGGATCTGTCTGCTACATATCCTGGGTCATTGAAGGAGATTTCAGTCAATTATACGGTTGGGTAGTCGATAATATCAGTTTTACTCCTGTGGAGAATGCTGATGAAATAGTTGCTCCCAAAGAAATGACCTGTTCCGCTTATCCTAATCCTTTCAACCCGACAACGACCATCAAGTTAACCTTACCTCTCAAATCTCCGGTTGATGTGGATATTTACAACATCAAAGGACAGAAAGTAAGTTCTTTGTTCAGCGGAGATCTGGATAAAGGTGAGCATTCCTTTACCTGGAAAGGTTTGGATAATACAGGTAAGCACTGTGGTTCAGGAGTATATTTCTATAAAGTCAAAACAGATAGTAAGGAAATCGTGCGGAAAGTACTCATGTTAAAGTAAGCAATCGGTTGCAAATATTAATTTGTAGGGGCAAATAATCATTTGCCCCCTTTTTTTAGACAAAAAAAAGGGCAGACACACAGGTCTGCCCCTACGTTAACAAGATTCAGTTTATGATTTTTTGAAGCCGATTCCTTTACCATCTTCAGGTTGACCGATCAGCTTAATCTCACCATTTTGTTTTTCAAATGTTTCAATATTGGATTGTAATATTTTTAAAAGTTGTTTAGCATGTTGAGGTGTGGTTAGAATTCTGCTATAGACTTTTGCATTGGGAATGCCTGGCAGCATTCTGGCGAAATCGAGGATGAATTCAGAAGGTGAATAACTGATTACGAACATATTGGAATAAATGCCTTCACCGACTTTTTCATCAATATTGATATTTATTTGTTGTGGGGGTGCCTGAGTCATAACAATTCTCCTTAGTTTTTATTTTTAATGGCTTGTTCAACACAAGGTGGGATGAAGTCACTTAGATCTCCACCTAATTTTACGATTTGTCTGATCATACTGGAGCTAAGATACAGATATTTATAATCCGGTACCATGAAGATAGTATTCAGATCAGCTTGCAGGTTTTTATTCATAAGAGCGAGTTGTAATTCATATTCGAAATCAGATACAGCTCTGAGGCCTCTGATCATACTGACAGCACCCATGGACATAGCAAATTCTACGACCAGTCCTTTGAAACTCATTACTTTGACTTTGGGTATATCCAGAGTAGCCATTTTACAAAGAGCTTCTCTCTCATCGGTTGAGAAGAGAGTCGCTTTACCTGTTGTGTCAGCTACTGCCAGGATAACTTCATCAAACATGATGGTAGCTTTTTTCAGGATATCGATATGGCCATTTGTAATTGGATCAAATGTGCCGGGATAAATAGCAATTTTCATTATATAAAGGCCTTTTTTCTGATATTCTCTATATCTGCAATTTCTTTGGGAATAGCAGCAGACAGGTTGATATAACCGTCTTCTGTGATGAGAATATCATCTTCAATTCTTACACCGATGCCTTCTTCAGGAATATAAATACCGGGTTCAATGGTGATAATATTGCCGGGTTCAAGCATAAATTCTCTGGTTCCACCCACATCATGTGTATCCAGACCAAGATGATGACCGACTGAATGCATATAATATTTCTTATAATCACTGGCTTCTGTGATCAGATTCAGGTTGATTAGAGCTTCTGTGATGAGTTCCACTGTTTTTTCATTCACTGCTTTCATGGCAATGCCGGGCTTAAGCATAGCGATTACTTCTTTCTGCACATGTAAAACTGCAGCATAAACATCCTTTTGTCTGCCTGTGAATTTTCCGCTGATAGGGAAGGTTCTGGTGATATCTGCACTGTAGTTATTGCAGGCAGCACCGACATCCAGTAAAACCAGTTCATCTTCGTTTATTTGAGTATCATTCTGAATATAATGTAAAGTTGCGGCATTGATACCGGTTGCGATGATCGGGGTAAATCCCCAGTATCTGAAACCATTGCTCAGCATTGTGTGGTACAGAGTGGCTTCAAGTTCATATTCCATCATGCCGGCTTTGGCTGTTTCCCAGATCTTGACGATACCTGCTCCGGTGATATCAATAGCTTTTTGCAGTTCGGCAACTTCAGTTTCATCTTTAATAGCTCTTAAAGGTCTGACCAGGTCAAGCATATCTTTGAACATAACGTGCGGATAGTGTTTTTTAACTCTTTGGGCAAATTGCAGAGGCTTATTGAGGGGTTTACTCAGATCAAGTGTACCGCTGTTAAAAAAGATCTTTTCTGAATTGATGACAGTATAGAGAATACCGGATTCGAATTCATCCAGGTATTGAATTTGCTGAACACCACTGATAGCGGTAGCTTCTTCAGCCAGCATTTTCTGACCGTCCCAGACAACTCTTTCCGGAATGTTTCTTTGGATGAACAAAGTTTCTACGGTTTTATCCTTTTCTTTACGCATAACTAAAACAGCGTCAGGAATAATGAGACCGGTTAAATAAAAGAAATTCTTGTCCTGCTGAAATCTGAGAACTAAGGGACTCTCTGAAGCAGCGAACACGATGAGGGACTGCCCGGGAGTCATACTTTGAGATAGAGCATCTCTTCTGGTATTAAATACAGTAGTTTGCATGAATAACCTCTTTTTTATTTAATAATTCTTCAACACTTGATTCAGGTGCAGAGTAGTAACCATACTCGGCAATAATGTAATCTTCCCCGTGAAAATCAGATCCGCCTGTTCTGGCGAGATTATTTTTCAGTGCGACTTCATTATAGAAATGAACTTGTTCGAGGGAATGTCTGGCATAATATACTTCAAGACCTTCCAGACCCATATTGATGATATCGTACAAAATACTTTTGTTGTCTATTTTATAAGGGTGAGCCAGTACCGGGATACCGCCTGCTTTTTTAATAGCGAGGATCACGTCAGCAGTATGGAGAGTGGGTTTGGGGATAAAAGCGGGACCTTCGTTTCCGATATAGATATCGAAAGCATCTCTTACTTTTTCTACATATCCTGCTTCAACCATAGCTCTGGCGATGTGCGGTCTGCCAATATAGTCATTCTCACCGGAGTTATGAGCGATTTTATCGATATCGAGTCGGATGCTCATTTCGCGGAGCTTATCGACTATTTTCTTGGCCCTGTAATATCTGCCATGGTGAATGAATAAAAGCATATCATTAAGTTCTTTATTATCCGGATCAACATAATAAGCCAGAATATGAATATCGGCATTTTTATAGATAGTACTGATTTCCACACCCGGAATAAGAGTAATACCTAACTCTTTGGATAAGGGCAGGGCTGTCTTATATCCGTCGAGATTATCATGATCCGTAATAGAGATTGTCGTGTAATTATGTTTATGGACAAACTCCAGGACAGCGTCGGGGGACAATAATCCATCCGAGAAAGTTGTATGTAAATGTAAATCTATTTTTCCCATTAATCTCCTTCTTTTTCCAATTCACGGCAAATTTCTTCCACAGCTCTGAAATTTACTTTTCCACTTCCCATCAAAGGAATACTTTCCAAGACATGGAACCTTTTGGGAATAGCAATATTAGGTAAATCTTTACCCATTTTCTTTATGATTTGATGTTTATTAATTTCCTGGGTTGTCACGGCAGCAACGATGTCGGCACCTTTGATAGGATTGGGTATTTCCACCACGCAAGAGATTGTTCCTTCAGGCAGGTATTTCTCTAAAATAGATTCGACCTTGGCCAAAGAAATCATCTCACCACCGATCTTGACAAAGCGTTTTAGTCTGCCTGTGTGCCAGAGAAATCCGTCATTATCAACATAACCCATATCACCGGTCTCATACCAGCCGTTGTGAATGCGGAGGGAGGTTTCTTCCAGATCATTAAAATAACCTTTCATGACCAGATCACCCTTGATCAGGATCTTGCCTTCTTTTGTACGCGGTAATTCTTCATTTGTTTCAATACTGACGATCTTCACCTGTACTCCGGGTAAGGGTTTGCCAACGCTACCGAATTTGTTGAAGAGAGGTGTATTCGTAGAAATAACAGGACTGGTTTCTGTGGTTCCGTAACCTTCCAGAACTTCCAGATCGTGATGTTTCAGATACTCGTCTCTGATCTGCATATTCAGTTTATCTGCACCTGCGATGGCGATTCTGACTGATTTAAAGTCACCAGGCCCGGCTTTCTTAAAGTATCCGTAAAAGAAAGTAGGTGTTCCGATCATAATAGAAACCTGATATTTTCTGATAGAATCGACAATAGCTTTATAGTCCAGAGGGTTGGGCTGAGCAACAATAGAAGCACCTAAGAGTAATGGCAGCCAGAGTTCAACAGTCAACCCCATCACATGGAAATAAGGCAGATTGGCTATGAAGATATCTCTTTCAGAAATATCAATGATTTTAGTGAACCCGTTAATGTTGTGCGAAATATTTTTATGTGTTAATTGCACAGCTTTAGGATCTTTTTCACTACCGCTGGTGAAGAGTATAACGGCAGTATCGTCTTCATCAGAGGAAGGCAGCTGGGTTTTGATAATACTCAGGGGGAGTTTGGATAAGAGTGCGGCTTTGAGCTTATCCAGAGTAGAAATAGTGAGTAAAATATCTTCAATGAAGATCATACCGTTAACAGCTTCAATACCAAGCTTATCCAGCAGTTTTTTGCTGGTGATGACAGTTCTGAAGTTACATTTCTTCTGAGCATATTTACAGTTTTCAACTGCACCGGTAGAGTAATTGATCATGACAGGAGTTTTGCCTTTCATGAGGATTCCCATAAAAGATAAGATACTTCCTGCACCTGGAGGTAGCATTATACCGATATATTTACTATGATATCGTTTTATTTTCTTAGAAATGATCAAAGACGCTATCAGAACTTGCGAGTAGGTATAATCTTTACCGGTACTCTGATCATAGATAGCTATTTTTTTGCCCATTTTCTTGGCCATTTCAATTAATGCATGGTGTAAAATCATATTATCCCTTCCCCAAATTACTTATATCAAAGTTAAGAAGTTCCACATTCCCGTCAATCATTTTTGCAAAAGAATTATGATTGATCCAATCGCCTAAATTTATATAGATGCCGTTGGGATACTGGATGAGTTTGGGACAATGTGAATGCCCCATAATGACAATATCCTGTTCCTTGAGAATTTCCTGAGCACTTACCTCCAAACCGGATTCTTTTCTTTGTTTTAACTGAGGCAGGTCTTTACGTTCACGGCTTGATCTGGAAAGAAATTTTCCTATTTTTAAGCCTATGTTGGGATGAATTAGTTCAAAAAAGAACATGACAATCTTTTTACGAATGATTTTCCGGAAGATTTGATATCTGAGATCGTTGGATGTATAAAGATCTCCATGTGTCACAAATACCTTTTGATGATCTATTTCTTCGGAAAAACTGTCCTGATAGATCTCGACATCCAGGTAGTCTGTCAAAAAATTCTTTAACCAGAAATCATGATTTCCGGCTACATAGACAATCCGACAACCAGATTCCTGCAGGTCTGCCAACTTCTTCAGTACAGGGAAATAATCTTTAATAATCACCGTATCCCAGACAAACCAAAGGTCAAAAATATCACCTGCTAAAACCAGCAGATCAGCCTGCCCTTTGATATGATCCAGAAAACGTAAAACTTTTAATCGCCTTTCTTTATCTTCTTTGTTCTCATCGAACTTTAAATGAAAATCTGATACAAAATATGCTCTCATAGTTATTTAGTCTTCGTCATTAGGTAGTATAAAATGTTAGTTCCGAATTTCAAGGCTTGCTCTCTTACTTCGGGAGGATCTTTGTGGACTTCCGGATTGGCCCAGCCATCACTGATATTGGATTCAAATGTATATAAAATCATTAAACGTCCCTGATCATCAAAAATCCCAAAAGCCTGGGGTCTTTTATCATCGTGTTTATGAATCTTGGGTAAACCATTAGGAAAGTTGAAAAAACAATTGTACAACTCGTGATTGCCAGGTAATTCGATCAGCTGTTTCTCAGGAAAGAGTTTTCGTACTTCTCTTCGAAAGGATTTATCCATGCCATAATCATCATCAACATAAAGAAAACCTCCCAATAACAGATATTTCCGCAGACTGGCAACTTCTTTTTCTGTGAATAAAATGTTCCCGTGTCCTGTCATAAAAACAAAAGGATAATCAGAAATATTACCATCACTTGCTTTAACCACAGCCTGCTCAGTAGAGAAATCTGTGCCTATCTGTTTGTTGGCATAAGCAGTTAAATTGGGGATCAGATCCGGATCGTTATACCAATCTCCTCCGCCATCATAGTTAAGCCTGGCTAAACGGGGTTTTGTTTCTGCTGCTGTAAGAACAGAACAACAAATCATTATTATTAAAATGGTTAAAAAGATAAACTTTTTTATATTATACTCCCTGCTAATTATCAGTCTCACCAATATGTGATTCAGATAATACTGTTTTCGATGATGTACTGACAATTTTTCTCTTTCTCTTACGTCTTTGTTTTTCCAAAGTACCCGGATCTCCCAGAACCAGATTTCTGGATTTGAAACCATAACCCATCACATCCGATACGTCGGTGAGAGTTACAAATGCTTTGGCATCAATTTCTTTCACCAGATCGATAAGTTCTGAGACCTGGCTTCTGTCTATCACGCAAAAGAGAATATCATAGTTTTTCCG
>CAYQPF010000122.1:0-9485 GCA_964419225.1 uncultured Candidatus Cloacimonadota bacterium
ATCCTCAAATTTTTTATAATAGTGTTAGTGATATGATGCATATTCAATGGGATGAATATCCCCTAACAGTGAATAGATTCAATCTTTATGGAAGTAATTTTGCTGATGGATCAGAATCTCAATTTATTACCTCCACAACAGGAACTCCTGAATTTGATCTTGCAATCACTGAGCCCTACAAATTCTATTTTATCCGGGCAGAAAGAGATATTCCTGCAGCAAAAAGAGCAATGCCGGCCCGAGGTACCCAAGCAACAAAGAAAAACTAAAAAGTTCAATGTCTGAATAAAGCCCGTTTCTGTTTAGGAACGGGCTTGCTTTTATTAATCTAAATCGAATTTCTTAATAATTGTCCTTGACAACTAAAAATCAGGTTTGTATCTTAAAATCTGAAGAGAGAAAAAAATGATATCGAAAAATAATGTGAAAGACAATGTAGTTGTTAACTAGTTGCCTGTTAAATGTTGGTCAACAATAAGCAGGATGATAAAGATCATTTCAAAGTAAAATCGGCTAAATATTAAGCTGGATTATTTAAAACATATAGAAAAAGTAGCGAAAGCAAATAATATCAAAAAAGAGCAGGTGGATTGTATTATTAGTTTTCGTAAACTCTTAACATTCTAAACAAATAATGAAGTTAACGCAAGTTAGGGAGGAAGTATGAGAGTGAAAGCAATTTTAATTGCATCGATTTTATTTTTTTTGACTCTGTCTTTATCTGCAACTGTAGAATTCTTAAGTTTAGCAGAGCAGGTACAAGCCGCAAAATTGATCATCTATGGAGAAGTGTTATCATCAGAATGTCATACCGAGGGCAAAGCGAATTTCATTTATACCGATTATACCGTGAGAATTATTGAATCGTTGTATGGAAATTATAAAACTGACACAATAATTCTCTCACTAGCCGGAGGCAGAATCGGAGATAAATGTATGAGTGCGAGTGATGTTCCTGCACTTCAGGTAGGCGAAAAATCAATATTTATGCTGGTTGACACCGATAACAAAACCTTATCACCACTTGTGGGCAGTTATCAGGGAAGATATATTGAAGAATTGAATTCATCCGGAACTGCAAGAATAATCAAAGACAGCAATTACCGGGCCATGAAAGATGAAAATGGCAGTGAAATACTTTTTGAAACCTTCAAATCTGATCTGGTAAGAAATATCTCAGCCTATAAGGCTTTGCCTGAAAAAAACAGACAATTAAAGCCTGAAAGTGTGAAATACCTGATTATGGATAAGAGTGAGCTTAGATATGTCGGTGGAGCAAAGACTATTGCCCCATTTTTGGCACCACCTCTGGAAGCACAAAATCCCAATCCGGCACCATCAGCTCCAGCCGGAAGTGCTATTATTAATCAACCGGCTCAGAGTATCCCAGGGACTACTCCTATAGAAAATGAGATCCGCTATCAGGTACCACATTGCTGGACCAGTGCCCCCACAACAATGGAACCTGTTCCAAACTCTTATTCCTGGGCTAATCACGATCAATACATGATGGCTGTTTGGAACAAATACCTGAGAATCTTCACAGTGTCTGCACCGACAGGAAATTATGGCTATCCCAATTTTATTAATGAAATGTGTGGATATGTTTCTGAAGCAAATCTTCAGAGCATTTATGGCCGTGGCTGGGGTACAGCAGCTGCCGTTTGCTTCACGTGGTGGGTTTGGCCTACATCTTATCTGGCTGAAGCAGATATCTGTATGAATCCATCTCTGAATTGGACATTAAACAGCTACGCAACTTATTTAGATAATAATTTATTTTCGATTGATACCGTCTTATTGCATGAACTTGGTCATGCCTGGGGTGCTAATCATGAGTTTAATACTATGTCAGTTATGAATTATGCCCCCAAAAAGTATTTCGCTTATACGGCACTAAATACAGATGATGCTAATGGCTTAAGAAATGAATATTCCGGAGATATTAGCAGAAAGTCCATTGGTATTTGTGGTTATAAGGATACAGGTTATCAATCTTATACAGATGCTCAATTTACTAGTAATAGTATTATCGCCGGTACCTCGATGACTCTGACTAATTTTACCGTGGAAAATCCCGGTACGATGAGTGCAAATGCTGTCATAGATTTCTTCCTTACTCCGGTGATTATGTCTTGGGATGGAGCCATCCATTTAGGTACTTATGATATGGGAGGTTATGGCGGTGGAAGTCGAAATTATATTAGCAGCTACAATATTGGAGTACCATCCTCTACACCTTTAGGAGATTATTATTTGGCTATGTCTGTTGTAACTCCTGGGGATGAAATACCAAATGATAATGTGTCCTGGGTTGATAATCAAATACATATCATTGGAGTTATTCCCAGTGGAGTTTGGACTGGTACTTATAGTTTCAATTGGGATCACTATCAAAATTGGCAGGACGGGAGAGTACCAACCGCTGAGTCAAATGTGCTAATACCAGCCGGTTGTACCAGATATCCGAATAATACCACAAATGTTGCCGACTGTCATGATCTAACGGTAGAATATGGGGCTTCTATAGGAATCACAGCCAACTATTTTCTGAACGTCATGGGCGATTTTAATTGTGCCGGAAGCATGACTATAAACGGTGGCGGAGATTTTAGAGTTTTTGGTAATACTACCTGGCAAAATGGATCTATCCTGACATATGATTCAAGTGCTTCCATCTGGATCTACGGTAACTGGACAGTAAATCAACTGGCGAATGTTCAGTTAGGATATGGTACTATTAATTTCCAAGGGTCTAATAATAGTAATATTATTATCCATGGAACAACCAATCGCTTCAATAATGTCAGCATAAATAAATCAGATGGAGCTGCCGTAATTTTCTCTAATGCATCCACCGAAAATCTTAGAGTAACAGGTAACATAACCGTGCAAAATGGCAGCTATTTCTATTTAAATAGTGAAAAATATATAAATCTTTTTGGAGATCTGGATTGTTATGCAAATTCCTACATAATTGGAAATCAGGGTAGAATTGTAATGTCTGGCAGTAATCAGGACATCAACATTCAGAGTGCAGAGAGCTACTTGTGCGGGCTAACCATTGCCGGATCCAATACTGTGACAATGTTGTCCAATCTCACATTGAATGGGGATATTTATTTCTCAACCCAAGCACTGAATACAAACTTCTTTACTCTTACTGTTAAAGGTAATTGGACTAATTATTACGGTACTACCGCCTTTAATGAAGGATCAGGAACAGTTGTCTTTGCGGGAGACCGAAATCAATATGTCACAAATGAGACCTTCTACAACCTGACTCTTAATAAGACTAACAGTCAGCTGATCATTTCTGCAGGAGTGACTGTTAGTTGTACACAATACACCTGGATAAGTGGAGAACTGAATATTGCCGGTACCTTTAATGCGAACGATTTGACAAATCCCGGTATCGCTGGACGTTATTTTGTGTATAACGGAACAGTGAATTTATCTCAGGATGGTTCGCAACCTATTGACCTGCTAGGTCACATCAGTCTATATGAAGGGAACTTTAATATCTACGGAGGAAATGGTATTGCGTGGTTTCCTTTTTATCAGGATGCTTCCTTAACTTTAGCAGCCGGAACACTTGATTTCAAGAATCAGGGTTTAAATATCAATGCTTCTGCCAATATTGCTACTAATATCAACGGTGGTTTAATCAAAGTGAATGGTTCTTTGAATGTAAATAATAGTCAGTTTGTCCAGAATAATGGAGAGATTGAGCTGTATGGAGCTAATGAATGTCATATTCAAATGACATCAGAAACGGGGATTAAAAACCTTGTGATTAACAAAACATCTTTAACACCAGTTATTTGTGATACTGATATCAAAGTAAACGGAGATTTTACTATTTCCTATGGTAGTTTTTTAGCACCTTCCGGGAATTTCTCTATCGGAGGAAACTGGATTAATAACATCGGACCGGATGCTTTCCAGGATAATTTTGGAACAGTTGTTTTTACGGGAAGTTCGCATCAATATTCTACAAATGAGATTTTCTCGCATCTGACCATTGCTAAAACAGGTGGTGCGTTCAGACCTTGGAATAGTTATGTGGCTTGTGATTATTACAACTATGTCAGTGGTGCAGTGGATGTCTTTAACGGTACTTTCTCTGCCTATCATTTGACTCAACCTGGAATTTACGGTGATTTCTATGCTAACCTGTTCAGCACGATAGATCTTTATCAAAACAATCTCGATCCTGTCGATTTGAATGGAAATCTGTTTATTTTCGGAGGAATCATTAATGTTCATGGGGGAGGGATGACTTCAGCTTTGGGTATGGCTGCTCCTGCTTCTTTAAATATGTCTTCCGGAGAGTTAAACTTTTTGGATCAGGGTATTCAAATTGGTGCAACCACTTTTGCATGTACCATAACAGGGGGTATCTTAAGAACTGCCGGAAGTTTTATAGATTATTCCGGAACTTTTAACCCCTCAGGATTGTATCTGGAATTTATCGGTGGGGCTGAAGCACTATTCTCTCTGACAACCGGAAGTTATTTAAACACAGTTACAATAAATAAAAGTGGAGGATCTTCTGTAGGTATAAGGCAAAATTCTCAAAAAGTTGATAATCAAAATCAAAGAACAAATAATGTAACAGCCTATGGGAATATGAGATTTACCGGAGATTTCATTCTTTCAAACGGTATATTTTCTGCTCCTGATAATTTGATTTTAGAAGGTAATCTCAACGTCGGCTCAAGTGCTAGCTTTATTCCAAATAATGGAACAGTAGTCTTTGCCGGAAGTAATCAAAATGCTTTCAGCGGGAATGCTACATTTTATAATCTATCTCTGAATAAATCCGGAGAAGAAAAGTATGTAGTTCTCAATGGAACAAAGCATTGGGAAGTGAATGGTAATCTGGTTTGTTATTATGGATCCTTCCATGTTATTGAACAGGCTTCCATGGTAGTTGCCGGGAATGTTGTATTACCAGCAGGTGGTGGGCTAATGCTCGATGGAGCAGAAGCTGTCCTAAGCTATGGTGGAAATCTGACTGATTATAATACATCTTCTTCCAGTTTCATTGGTTTCAATATGGCTTCTGGTATTGTCAATATCAATGGAGAAGGCGATCAACGCTTTGCCACAAGTCAGCCTGTACTGGCATTTCCCGGCTTATACATCAATAAATCTGCCGGAAGCTTCATCCCGGTTAATCACATGACAGTAAACGGAGACTTCTCTTTGAACGGAAACTTTGGGTTGGAAGTTACAGGCAGAAATCACTCCTTCTATGGGAATTTCTTTGTTTCTGATGCGAGTAATTGGTATGATCACACATGTCAATTGATCTTTGCCGGTACAACAGACCAAAATTTACAGATTCAGGCACCTTTAACTAATGTCTGGTTTAAGAATATGATGGTTAACAAAACAGGAGCAAATCCACTGCTTCTTCTTTCAGATATCCGTTTGTTGAATTCACCATTTTTACGGATTTATGCCGGAACCTTTAATCTGAATGGATATGATGTCGAAACCAATGGAGATGTCTTGGTGGAATCCAATGCCATAATGACCATTCCAGAAGGTTCAGCCCTAAAAGTTGATGGTTCTGTAGATGTAAATACCGGGGGAGTAATTAATTTTACCGGTGTTTCCGGGAATCCAGCCATTATGACACATTACACAACTCCAAATTACGGTTTCATGGTGGATAGTGCAGCACGAATCTCTGCGGAATATGCGGTATTTGAGTATATGAATACCAATGGAATTTATGTTACAACAACAGGTTTGGTTGATACTTATCATAGTTTCAACAATTGCGAGTTCAGGAATGGGGCAAGCGGAGGCTGCCTTTTAAAAGTCGAGAATTCCCAGGATTTGATGCCTGATATGGTTAATTTCCCTGCTAATACCTGGGGAGGTACATATAATGTCAGCAAGACTTCAGATACAGGCTCGCTTGTATTCATGACACCAGTGGGAGATTTTGCCGGAGCAGCATATGAATCTGATGTTTATAACCGGATCAGCTGGGTTATGTCGGGACAACCTGATTTGACAGTTGATGCTGTAATAATCAGCAATGTCACCCCTTATATTGGAGATTTGATTGATGTTAGCGTGAGAATCATCAACTCAGGCACGGCGAATGTAGCACAGTCTTTCTATTTGGATTTCTTCTCTAATCTGGATACTCCTCCAGTTTTAGGTCAATATGGTACTTATTATGCGACAATTCCCGGGTTGGCTGCCGGAGATACAGTTTCATATCTCTTTAGCGGAATAACTTATAATGGGGACAGCACCTGGAATATGTATGCAGTTCTGGACACAGATGGTCAGATCACAGAAAGTAATGAAGGTAACAATATCTCAGTTGCCTATAATGTAAATTGGCAGGAATTGCCGATAGTGCTGAATCCTCAAATTTTTTATAATAGTGTTAGTGATATGATGCATATTCAATGGGATGAGTATCCGTTAACGGTGAACAGATTCAATCTTTATGGAAGTAATTTTGCTGATGGTTCAGAATCTCAGTTTATTGCTTCCACTACAGGAACTCCTGAATTTGATCTTGCGATCACAGATGCTTACAAATTCTATTTTATCCGGGCGGAAAGAGATATCCCGGCAGCAAAGAGAGCAATGCCGGCTCGTGGTACCCAAACAACAAAGTAAAACTATAGGATAATTAACTAATTAAGCCCGTTTCGGAAAAGAACGGGCTTTTTTTGTTTTATGGCTGCTTTGCGAGAACTGGAACAAATATTGCACATTGTAAACTGTCCGTCAGAATAAAGCAAGGGCAGATTCTGATGATGAAAAATCGTAAAATTGATATTGATTGAGGTGTGGTATGAAGAGGATATTGTTTTTATTGCTGCTGTTAGCTGTGAGTGTGTTTATATATGGTCAATCATCCTGGGAAGAGTCTCGGGTTTTAGCAGAAACTAAAGTTGATTATATATCATCTGATCTGGTAATAGGTGATTATACTTATATCACATATTCTGAGTATCCTGATACAACATATCTTTTAAGAGTTAAAAAGATCAGTGCCGAGGGTGAACAAATGTGGAATAATGTTGGCATTTCCAACTCAAATGTCCCTTATATGGGTGGTCAGATTTATTCTTATTCATTTAATAATCAGTTATTGGTATTATATTCATCGCATAATTCAACTAAAATTTGGGGACAATTATTCAATCAGGACGGTAATCCTTTGTGGGGACAAAATTCTCTGCTCCTGGCTGAGGGACAATTATATGATAGAGATGTGATCAAATCATTTCTGACAGATACAACAATAGAAATTCCTTTTATAGAATCAGGAAACCAGTATTTATTAAGAACCAGGACTTTTACTAATGGTGGTACATTATTGGCTGAAAAAGCATTTACAATACCCAATTTCATCGATACAAGTAAGATCAGTATGGTCAAAGTTAATACAGGAGAGTACTTTTTTGCAGGAGTTGGCTTAGACACAAGTTTTGTAAAAGTTCTCAAGTTGGGTAATCAATTAAATGTCATCAATGAGATTATTCTTTATGATTCCTTAGCCTTTTGGAGTTTGAGAACATTGCAGATGATTTCAGAAAATTTGTATGTTGAGGTTACGGGAAGGGATTTGTCTGACAATACAGTAGTTAATCATACAGTAACAAAATTGAATTTAGATTTGAGTATTATTAATGTATATGTTTATTCTTACAATTATCCCACTAATAGCACTTTTTATATTAAAGAAGATTCAACAGGACATTATCTGATTGATCTTAACAAATTATTAGGTAGAATGATTGTTAAAAAAATTGATTTGAATGGCAATTTAGCTTGGGAAAACACAGAAGTTAATTTTCCTGAATACTTCTATGAACCTAATCAAGAATTCTATTTGCTTGATGTAACTCTTGCTAACGAATCTCAATTAGCAATTTTGTACTGGGAAGCTACAAGCAGCGGTAAAACCATGAGTATTCTTACATATTCTTCAGAGGGAGAAATTATCAACAATTGTCCTCTGGAATCTTATGTTAATACTTATTGGGATATAGACGTAAGGTATGGCCAAATTCACTGGTTTAATGAAAAGTGCTTGATTACATTTAACTTTACATGTCAGTATTTCCCATATGGCGAGCAAATTGATTTGCTTTATTGTGGAGTTTATAACAATTCGATTAATACTTATAGTGGTCGAAAGCTTTTTAATGAGCAAGAATTGAGGTCTTTTTACAACTGCGATTCTTACAAAAACGGAGACAGTATAATTGTAGTGGGTAGTTCCGATCTGAGCAGTATAAGCATGTATCAATACAACATTGAAGGAGAATTACTCGATAATATTCCGATTGTTGAGTTAATAGATACCCAATTAAATTGTTTTTACAAATATTCCCGTTTGTACGGGCAATATCTTTTGGTGGTTTGGGAAAAAGCAATGATGATGGGTGTTGAGGGTTATGCAAATCTGATCGATATCAATACAGGAGAAAAGCTATGGGGTGAATTTGATATTAAAATATCTGATGAAACAGATTATATCCAAAGCATAAGCAGTTTTACCAGAGATAGTAAGTACTTTATTTTATGGAGTAGTTTAGCAAATTTGAAAGGTCAGTGTATTCAAAATGGAGAAATACAATGGGAAAATGGGGGTCGAGTTCTTTTAACATTAAATAACATTGAATTAGCAGAATGTGTTGATGATTTTATTATCTTTCGTAATCTGGCTTCATCCAGCAGTAGTCTCATTCAAATATATGCCCTTCGGGTAAATGACCAAAGCGAGAATATGCCGGGCTGGAGTAATTATGGGAATTATCTAACCAATTCTTACGATAGTTTTGAGTCTTCCAAATTTATGAAATTGCATAATAATTTACTTGTTTGTCAAAAAAATAAATACTTGGTTATGAATCGTGAAGGTATAGTGTTAATGAACTTTAGTGGTATTTTTGGAGATGATTACGAACTAACAACCTTGAAGTATGCTATTTGTGATGGATCTTTTTTGATTGTTTTTGGAAGTGATTCAAGTCAAAGTAAGATCATTTGTTTTGATTTAAGTCTTCCGACTAATCGGGTAATATGGTCAGAAGCGATTAATGCTATTTACATTGGTAAGGGTTATTTGGATTATTACTCAAGTCAACTAGTTTTAGTCTATGATTATAGTGGGGCAAATTCCCGCAGAGTAGGGTGGTGTTCTTTCTCCCTTGCTGGAGAGATTACTGCTGAGGGTTCTTCTCCGATCAATTGTCCTCCTGGTCATAGAATTAAAAATGCATCTGTGTTTAAAACGGATTATGGGTTTTTCTACTTATACGAAATTAATGATTATGCTAATATTGAATCTAGTCTGTTTTTGCATAAAGTCATGTTTGACAATTTAGATGTTCAGAATCACATAATAAATCAGGCAAAAAATGTCTTTTTAGAACAGAATTCACCGAATCCCTTTAATCCGGAAACAGTGATTTCCTTCAATCTTCCGGTCA
>CAYQPF010000122.1:9585-15093 GCA_964419225.1 uncultured Candidatus Cloacimonadota bacterium
AGACTGGAGGCTGCCGGGAAGGTATTAACCCGGAAGATGCTGCTGTTGAAATGAGTATTGTATGCAGCAGATGGTTCAGGTAGCATTTGCAGGTGCTGTTAAAGAGTATTTCTGTAAAAATATGAGGTGAACTAAAAAAGGGACTTATATCGAGCCCTGGTTAGTTTTATAAGATGAAGAAAAGATGGGAATATGAAGAGGTGTGGTATGAAGAAGATTTTGTTATTATTTCTGCTGATGGCTGTCGGCACGATTATATATGGGCAGACTCCTTGGGAAGAGCCACGTTTAATTGCTGAGACAAGATGTTCAACCTTGAAATCCGGGTTTGTGATGGGTGAATATTGCTATGAAGTATATTGTGAAAAATCCGATTCCAGTCAGTACATCAAAATACAAAAAATAGATTCTGAAGGCAATAAATATTGGGGTGATAGCGGGCTGCAGATTACTATTTTAGCACAGGGACATTTGAAAGTCCAATGCTATCCTTTTAATAACAGTATTTTAGTCATATATGAAACATTTCCTTACAATATCTGGGGCCAATCAGTTAGTACTGAAGGGCAGATGTTGTGGGGTGATAATCCGTTATTGCTAACCGAAGGCAGATTTCAATCTGGAGACAATAGTGCTCATGGTAACAATAATACATATTGCATGATCGAAGGAAATAGTTTTGAAATACCTTACATAGATCCAGCACAACCCACAATATTTACGGTTAAGTCTTTTGACCAGAATGGAAATAATACCGGAGAAAAATCGGCAGAATATAGTCAATCATGTTTTATAGAAAGCAATTGGATGAAAATGGAGAATGCTGAATATTATCTGAGTGGAATAAGAAGTGATGGGCAGTATATCAAGGTAGTAAAATTTGATAACCAGTTAAATATCCTAAGCGAAGCAGACGTTTTTGATACCCTGACCTGGATTGGGAACATTTCTACAAAACTGCTTTCCGATGGAATTGTATTTAGTTGTCTATCTGCATCTGAAAATCATGAAATTTTCAGGAATGCAGTAAAACTTGATTTTTCTTTAACACCTGTCTGGAGTAACAGTATAACATTCAATAATTCTCTATACCCCAGGGCTTCAACATATACGGATTCAACAGGGCTTTATTATTTTCTGGCAAAAGCGGAAACAAACCAGTTATTTTTAACTAAAACTGATTTAAACGGGAATCTTAGTTGGGATTCTGAGGTTCTCTTCTCACAGGGTGAATATGAATTAAATTATTTCAAAATAGAGGATGTTAAAACCAATAATGAGGGGTCACTAATGATTCTGTGCTATATAGAATCATTAAATAATAGCAGTGACATACATATAATAACTTATTCTTCCGAAGGAGATCTGGAAACAGATTTACAGTTAGAACCGTTGTTTCATAATGTTGTGAATATGTACCAAATGGCAACATTATATCCAATCAATAATAAAACCTTGGTATTTGTGGATTTAATTGAGAGATATATCTTACCTGGTGATATTGTTGAAGAATCCTATTTGGGAGTTTATAATGATGATTTGCATACATACGAGCAGAAAACCAAGTTCAATTCTTCGCCTGATAAAGCTTTAGTAACATATGATGCATATGTTTTTGATGACAATATATTGCTTTTGGGAAGTTCTGATTTTTACAGCATCAATTTTTATAAGATGAGTTTAGAAGGGGAAATGATTCAGAATATTAAGTTGGACAGCAGTGAAATTAATCAAACAAATTTAGTTTACAAATATTCCTATCAGAATGATGATAAAATTCTCATTGTCAAAGAACTAGTTTCTCTGGATGGATGTTCATATTTTGTGAATCTTTTGGATTGTAATACTGGAGAAGAACTCTGGGGTGAGAATTGGGTTTTGTTATATGAGAGTAATTACCAAATAATGAACATTAGTGCTTATTATAAAGATGATAAGTATTACATTTTTTGGGCTGTAAATAATGGTGCCAGATTATATGGCCAGTGTTTTCAAAATGGTTTAAAATATTGGGACGAGCTGGGTAAGATTCTCGTATATGGCTCAAATGTGGAATTGATTGGAACGAAGGAGGATTTTATACTTTTCCGTGCTGATGTAGAAGGGTATGTAAATCCAGGTGTTTATGTATTAAGAGTTGATGAACAGGGAGATAATCTTGCAGGTTGGCCGTTTAATGGCAAATTTATTACGACAAGTGATCCTGCTTCAAACCATTTGCAATTTGCCAACCACAGTCAGGGTCTTTTGATATGTACAAATAATCATTATTACCTGGTTAATTCTGAGGGGGTTATTTCTCAAAATCATTCTCTGGATTTAGGTAATAATTCTGGGATATCGATAATTTTCTCCCTTATCGTAAGGGAAAACCTGGCATATATTTTAGGCAAATCAGGAAGTATGGTTAGAACTGCGTGTATAGATTTAAACCAACCGGATGATTCAGTTGTTTGGCTGAATGAAGTTGTTCTGGAAAACTTTAATGAAGGCACTTTATTATTTACAAATGGGACATTCGTTGTAACATTTAAAAGAGAATTTTATCAAATTGTAACTTATTATCTTTCTGAAAATGGGGAGTTGTTAGGTGATGGACCGTTTAGCATTTATACTGTTCCGCTTTTAGTCTTTGTTTTAGTGCCAGTACAAACATTGGTAAATAATAGTGATGCAGCGTGGTATCTATATAGAAATGATTCAATTCCTGCAATGGGTTTTTATGAATTGAATGGTAGTCAAATGTACCTCAATAAAGTGGATTTCAGTATGTTGGGAAATCAAGTACATGAAGTTGAACTTTCTTCTGAAATTGCATTGTATCCCAATTCACCGAATCCCTTTAATCCGGAAACAGTGATTTCCTTCAATCTTCCGGTCAAGACGAAAATCAGTTTGCAGATCTATAATATAAAGGGGCAGAGAGTGAAGACCTTGACAGATGCCGAACTGGAAGCAGGTCAGCATAAGATTGTCTGGAATGGTAAGGATGAGGCAAGAAAAGCTGCAGCGTCCGGAGTATATTTTTACAGACTGGAGGCTGCCGGGAAGGTATTAACCCGGAAGATGCTGCTGTTGAAATGAGCATTGTATGCAGCATATGATTCAGGTAGCATGCCAAAGGAGCTTGATGCTTTTGTGTCCTCTAGTAATATGATACGAACTTAAAATAGGGACTAGTGTTGAGTCAAGTGTAAGCTGTCGGAAGGAATATTGATCAACAGAGACATGACATACCTCCCCCGCTACGCGGGTACTCCTCTCTAGAGGAGAATTGAGTCGTAGGTCATTTATACATTTATGCTGTCAATGGTATTTTAAATTATACCAGTTTTGGAACTTTAAATTGTACCACTTTCTCTTCCTTTTATCTTTTTTGGGGGGCTCTGGAGCTTGCGGAAGAGCCCCCCAAAAAAATTACTCGCTCATTTTACCCATACTCTCCAACTTATCTTTAAGTCGATAACTGTCTCCCTTCATCACTATTACCGATGAATGATGTAAAAGTCTGTCTAACACTGCCATTGCTACTGACTCATCTCCAAAATATGATCCCCATTGCGATGGTATCTTATTGGAGGTTATTATTAAAGATCTGTATTCATAACACTCATTAATGAACTGGAAAAACAAGTGAGTATATTTTCTATCTACAGGAAGATAACCAAGTTCATCAAGTACGATTAAGTCATAACTCAGCAGTTCTTTCAACCATTGTTTATAACTCTGATTTACATCCCTTAAAATCATTTCTTCCACAAAATCAGGCATGCTATAAAATCGTACCCGATATCCCTTGTATAATGCCTCTGTAGCTGTTGCTATGGCTAAATGAGTCTTGCCAACTCCAGGAGCTCCCAACAACAATAAGTTATGTCTGTTATCTATCCAATCAAAACATAGCCATTCTTTTACCTGCCTCTTGGTTATTGAGGTCTGCCATTTGAAATCAAAACCCTCTACCGATCTTTCACACGGAAGATGTGCGTTTCTTAAATACTTCTTCAACTTCGTCCTGTTACGACCAAATAACTCTGCATTGATCAACTCTCTTAAAAACTCAACATATCCATCTTCATTCTCTTTACTCTTCCTTAAACACCCTTCTAAGGCATTTGAACTATGATATAACCGGATTATACGAAGATCTTCTTTTAACTGGCTGATCATTTTGAAGCTCCTTGTCCTATTTGATCATAATATGACAAAGTTCTAAATTCATTCTGCTCTGTTTGTCCTATTTCCTTATTAAGCAAGTGCTTTATAATTGCCAGTTCTTGTTCCTTTATCGTCTCTTTAAGGATCTTCTCTATTCGCATACAGCTTACTATAGGTAAGGACATTATTGATTCTATACTCTTTTCCCAAATTGCTGGAGGGTATTTAAATAAAAGTTTTTTTAAACCTCGGAACTGATCTCTGGGATTACGGGGTGATGCTTTCTCTATAGCTGATAGTAAATCTTCTGCACAGACTATTTTATGGTTTATCAGCAACGGTAATGTCTCAGTACGTAACTCTGCTATAGATTTCCGATAATCACGATAATGGTTGTTATTCTTGTTAATGAGTTCTCTGTTTTTTCGCAAATCCCATTCTGCTATACATTCTGTCATGCTTTCATTATATATATGAAGGACTTCTTCCATTACAGCTATTTTTACTCTCTTGTTTTGATATTGAAAAGGCACTGAGTATTTTAAACCCTTGTAGTTAATTAAGCCTGTCTTGTCTGATTCTCTGTGTTCGGTATCCATACTAAAGCTATTTAACTTCTGAAGGCTACACTTCTCTTCTAAAAATAAATCCATTGGTCGCTTTTTGGTTGCTCCATGAACTCTGACATTAGCTACATCATTAATCCATGCAAAACTGCGTTTACGCAAGTCCTCGATGTTCTGAAACTCTCTACCATACAAAAAAGACTGTTTAATATAATCCACACTCTTTTCCACCATCCCTTTACTTTGTGGATCATATCCTTCACAGGCATGAACTCTGAAATTGCTGCCAAGAGAAAACTTCCCAAATTGCTCATTTAAAACCAGTTCCCGATACTCCTCTCGTATTACTACAAGCTTTGTCTGATCGTAAACACACTCCTGCGGAACTCCCCCCAAAAACTGGAAGGCCTCAAGATGTGCTTTAATAAACATTGCGGTATTATAGGGTCTGGTTTCATAACTTACATACATCAGGCGAGACCAACATAATACAAAGCTGACAAAATATACCTTATATAATTCCCCTGTTTCTGATATTACGATGTTCTCCTCGCCAATATCTACCTGAATCTGTTCACCTGGAATACGATCTATCACTGGTTCAAAATGTCTGACCTTAATCTCTTGTGTCATTATTTCTTCTCTGTGTTTGTTGATATATTTACGAAATGCTCTGTCACTTGATTTGATCTCTTTGAAATGCTCTTTCAATTGATTATAGGCGTTACTATGAATAATATTTTTACGATGAGCCACTCGTCCAGACTGAATGAGCCATGTCTCC
>CAYQPF010000123.1:0-15058 GCA_964419225.1 uncultured Candidatus Cloacimonadota bacterium
ATCAACTATAGCGTACATCTTTATATCTCCTTACCAATATCTCATTAATATTTAAACACATAATTTCTTAACCGCTTCTAATGTCAAGGATTATATTTCCCTGTTATATCTTCCCCATTCAAAAATACTTTGAATACAGCAGGAGACATATCAGGATCAACTCCTATACTCACCGGACATTTAGTAAACTTAAAAAAGTCTCTGTCCTTCTCTATTAAATCTTTTACTTGCGGTGCTACTACTAATTTCAACGGCTTATTCTTAATAAAATAATCCGCCCTGTGTAGCCACCTATGTATCTTCATAACTACGGAATGACTCGATAATACCTTTCCACTTCCATGACAATGGGGGCAATGTTCTGAAAATGCCAGAATCAGACTCTCTCTGGTCCGCTTTCGCGTTACTTCTACCAATCCCAAGGGTCCGAACGGGAATACCTTGTTCCTGGCTCTGTCTCTGCGGAAAGCCTTCCTCAATGTGTCCAACACTTCCTGCTTATTTTTCTCCAATGCCATATCCACAAAATCTATTATCACAATACCACTAAGGTCCCTCAAGCGGACTTGTCTTGCGATTTCTACAGCAGCTTCCATATTGATCTTTTTCACTGTTTCCTGATAATTCTTGTGCCCGGTAAAACTCCCCGTATTGATATCAATCGCTACAAGAGCCTCCGTCTGTTCTATCACAATATTTCCGCCACAGGGAAGATATATCCTGGAATGAAAAATTTTCTCAATCTCTTTCTCAATACCGTGTGCATCAAAAATCGGAGAGTCTTCCTGATACAATTCCACTCTGTCACATAACTCAGGACAAGACTCTGTTAAACGATTGACAACCTCATTTCTTAAATTCTTGTCATCAATAACCAGCCTGTCAACTTTTGAACTGAATAAATCCCGGATTAGTGTATTCAGCAAATTATTCTCTTCGTATATACAGGACGGGGGTTTTGCAATACTTATCTGCTTCTCCACCATCTTCCAGGTTTTGTAAATTCCATTATATTCCTGAATGAATTCCTCTTCTGCACAACCCTCAGCATCTGTTCTGACGATCAGTCCGCAATTCTCATCCTTGATTCCGTTTAAAATCCCTTTTATTCTGCTTTTTTCCTGAGGAGAGTTTATTTTTCGGGAAATGGCTATCTTGTTTTTGTTGGGAAAAAATACCAAAAACTTCCCAGGTATGGAAATCTGACCCGTAAGTCTCGCTCCCTTCTTCCCTAAAGGTCCTTTCTGGATCTGAACAATTATTTCCTGACCAGGACTTAAAACATCCTTGATCTTAGATGAATCTTTGCCTATAGACGGGGAACGACTTCCCTCCTGTTCAAAACTATCTAAAAAATCTACTACAATATCTTCATAATGTAAAAAAGCTGTACGCTCTAAACCAATATCAATAAAAGCTGCTCCCATTCCTGGTAAAACATCCTTGACTGTTCCCTTGTAAATATTGCCTACAATATTCTGATGTTGCCTTTTTTCTACAAAAAGCTCAACCAGCTTGCTGTCTTCCACAACAGCGATTCTCTGTTCAGAAGGATGTGAGTTTACTATTATCTCATTTAACATATATTTCTATTCCTTTAGCAAAACTCTAAGTTGTCGGTTAAAAGTCAAGGTATTTCTCTCGAATATCTCTTGAAAAAACTGAGAACTTAAATGTTTGAAATTAATATGCTTTGTTTATCATCAATTTGTTGCAAAATTAATCCCCGGATTATGCAGTAGAGATTTGCAAACAGGGTCGAAGATCATGAAGTTTGCAGGCTTGCAACCGAACGAGGTTATATAAAAAATATTTGGTGAGTGAAATTGTAAGTCTCTCAATATCTCTTTCTCTAATCTCCATCTGACGCCTGACGACTGACGCCGGGCGACTACCTGTCCGTGTAAGTCCGTGATAGTCTGTGCTCTCTTCACTCCGATAAATTTCGCAGTATTCTTACAGGATTTATTTTTAACATTTTCTTCAGTGGATATATCGTACTTAAAATCACTAACACAATTATACTTACTAACAGCATTATAATATCAAATAATCTTATCTGCATCGGTAAATAAGGCAACATAAATCCCTCAACAGGAATTTTTATCCATTTATATTGAATCTGACTGCTCACAAAACACAGTGATACAATCAAACCCATGAGTACAGCCGCAAATGATATACTCAAATTCGCCGTGATTATGCTCAAAGCTATAATTCTGTCATTCAATCCCAAAGCTTTTAATACACCTAAATCTACTTTCTTCTCTGTGACCATTTTAGCAAAATTACCACTCAAATTAAAAACAGATAAAATTACCATCATCAGTAATAATGTAAACAAAATAAACTTCTCGGTTTTGATTGCTGAAAATAAATGTGAATCAAATGAACTCCAACTCTCTGTCAGATAACCTTTCCCCAACTGTTTATTTATTACAGCTACCATTTTTTCTGATGTAAAAGGATCCTGGGTTTTAACTTCCAAAAAATCTGTCTGATCTCCATATCCCTTAAAATATCTGGCATTATCTAAAGAAAAATAACAGTAAGATCTGTCATATTCCGGCATCCCTGAAAAAAATATTCCCCTAACTGTAAAATCTCTGGATTTAGGTAACAACCCCAAAGGAGTCGGAATATCCGGAATTGGCGATACTAAAGTTATCACCTCTCCAACCGTCACCCCTAAATCTATCGATGTCCCTGCACCAATAACTACCGAATTACTGTCCTTTAATGCACTAACCAAACTTCCCAAACGCAAATAATCCAATAAATTTGTCACCTTTGCATGCTTATAATAATCTACCCCAAAACATATCGCAGAACCTACATTATTACCCTTTTGCATCATCAATTCACATGTTACTATCGGACTCACTGACAATATCCCCGGAATTGATTTCAGCTTTGCTTCCACCTGTTTATATTCACCTAAAGGCCGATATCCTGTACCAGATATCTTGATATCGCCCTTGGTCCCGACTACCCTTTGCGTAATATCATAATCAAATCCATTCATGCCGGCAGTAACTATTACTACCGAAACAACTCCGATAAATATTCCCAATAATGCTAATATATTAGCCAAAGACATACCAAACCTGTGCTGCCCAAATAAAAACTTCCGACTCAAATATAATACCAGTTTTACCAATTACTTCCCCTTCCCTATATTTGTCTTCTATTAATGTTCCCCATACTCAAGACTTTCTCTCCCACTCACAACTTTCAACTATCAACTTTCAACTCTCAACTATTACTCAACCCATCCACCCTAACACATTTTCAATAATCTTGGCCGGATTCTCTATCTCATAAACCTCAGTTGATTTCCAGCCATTAAACAAAACCATCCGGACCTTAGCACTGTTCTTCTTATCCTGAGTCAGACACGCTAATCCACGCTGAGCTATTTTCTGCTTTAATGTCCCACTTATCCGTAAATCTATCTTTAAAAAATCCAGTACTCCGAGCAAATTCTGATATGTCTCCTGATCAATTAAACCACGGAAATGACTCTCCCTGACTGCCATCTGAAGTCCATATGCCACGGCTCTTCCATGCGGAATCCTGAACCCTGATAAAGACTCAAATATGTGGGCATAGGTATGCCCAAGATTCAATAACCTTCTTTCACCTTCATCATGCAGGTCTCTCTGGCATATTTCCATCTTTACAGAAATACACTTCTCAATTAATTCTCTGCTTGGTTCTTCCGGTCGCAAAGGTAGCAAATCTGTGATCTCATTATCTGATAAAATACCTAATTTGACAATTTCAGCCCACCCGTTCAATAACTCATCAGCTGAAAGACTTTTCAGAAATTCAGTACAAATATAAACATAATGAGCAGGATAAAATGTCCCTAACAAATTCTTCTCAGTTTTACAATTTACTCCTGTTTTCCCACCAATTGAAGCATCTATCATCGCCACCAGGGTGGTCGGAATGAATATCAGGTTACAGCCTCTTTTGAACATCGAGGCAGCCAATCCGGCTAAATCTGTTGTAATACCACCACCTAAAACGATCATAGTGTCTTTTCTACTGAAGTTCATCTTCTGTAAATGATCTACGATCCTGAGCACCTCTCCCATTCTCTTACTTTTCTCTGATGTTATTATACTGTGTGAATTCCTCAAACTCTTGTTACTCATTAGCTCAGGATAAAGTTTATCAAGATTGTTGTCATATACCCAAAAACTCCGGCCATGACTCTTGAGTATCACAGGTAACTCCTCAAAACCGGTCAGCTCTATTACTGTCGTATGATGACTGTCTTCCCAATGATATGTTCTTGGATTACTTATGTTTAGCCTCCTCTTTCTTCACTATAGGTGGTGTGGATACAAAATATAAATTATACTTTGCATTTGAATATAGTAAAACAAGATTTTCCGGATAATACCGATAATAATTTTCTCCATTAGGTGTTAAAATGTAATTGATCGGATCATTCGTATTCTGAACTACTTTCTTCAAAAAAATCCAATGCATTTTATCCGCAAATTTCTTGTTCGACACAAAATTATCTTTTGCAATGGTGTCAGGAATACAATAAAAATTCAAATAACGACGATACCAGTAATTTTGCAGCTTTCCGTCTGAAGGATAACAATCAAATCTGAAATACTCTGTCCTATGACTCAGTAATCTCAAATCAAGATTTGTATAATTTAAAAAATGAGAATTTTCAGGGAGCTCAGTTTTTATCCATTTTACCAACTCTACTTGTTCAGACTGTAATTTCGCAGTTACATTAACTACCTTTGCCGGTATTTTAACTCCTGCAAAAATAACCAGTACCAGTATAAAAAGTGCAATTACCATCTTCCCGCTTTCTGCAAAGCCTATTTCCTTTCTGATAACTTTCTTGTCAATTATTCCAAAAAAGACAGACCAGGATAAAAACAATAATGGGAAAAACAGATTAACCGGCTGTAATAGTACTAACCAATTTATCTGTTTGTAAGAATTCACAAACGAGATTATTAAAAAGAATACAAGTATCGATACTATCATATTCTTCATTTGAGATAAATTCCCTAAATAATTCATTGGTGGTGTATTATTTGTCTCCATCTGCTTGATCTCAACTAACCCGGATATCTTGAAAGCCTTAACTAAATCCGGTGTCTCAAGTCTCATCCTGACAAATTTGTGGATAATAATACTGCTTATCCCCAATAAAACTATTACTAGTCCAAGCCATATCTGAGAAACAACTGGATTAATTACCGTTGAAAACTGGAATCCTGATACCTGAGCTATCTTAGCTGAGATATTCACCGGATCATAAAAACTGGTATCAAGACCATATACACTCTTATACAAATAATAATAGTATCCCACTCCTATCAGTCCGATAACTATGATATCTGTAAACGCAGCAACAAATTTCTCCTTATTCTGGATCGTCCTGAGTATTATATTACCTAATATCGGCACCAACATTAAGACTGCATAAAATGGACTGAATATTGCCAATAACAAATAAAAGAAATATAGTAATATCTTGTCATTCTGTAATGACATACTGATCAGTATAAAAACTAAAGGGAGTGAAAAAAAATACTGACTGAACTCAGACCCTAAAAAAACAAAGCCGGGACTCATCGTTTGAATTACTTTCAGCAATACTACAAATAAACTTAGCACAATTGTATTAGCCAAATCACTCATATTCATTATATATATATTTATAGATCTTAGTGCAAAAAAGAGAACCAGGATTGATAACAAATGTAATCCAAAATACAACCAGAACATATTGCTAATTTTAAACAATTTTACAACATTGGATAATAAAAAAATCAAAGGTGTTTCTTGGGTAAAAGCTTTCCCTTGCCCGTTTATTGTCAAATCCTGAGAAAAATCTGCAATTCCTGCCTTGTGCATGATCAATGGTACGGAAAGCTGATTATTTCCGGTTCCATAACTGAAAGGGAAAAAAACATATACCAGTATTAAAAATATTATTAATCCTGGTAAAAAAGTAATTAACCCATATTCTTTCATTTAACCTCCCTTGTAAAGGCATCATTTTTGATTCATTTATTACAGTTAAATGATATTTAGTCAAGCTTTTTAGTTAATCTAAAAAATAAATCCAAATATATTGGAGAAACAATTGACAAAATTATCCCTTGTCTTCATAATTAACCAAAGTAATATTGAAGTGTAAAATCTCATTATTCTGTTATAAAGCAGATGGGTGTCTCATAACAAAGACATCTGTTCGTTTCATATTATAATTAGAATTTTCCTTTGGAGGATTTATGTTTAAAAATCTTGTCGAAAAAAACAGGAGCTACCGCAGATTTGCCCAAAACCATGAAATCAGCAGAAGCACTTTATTGAGTTTACTCGAACATGCCAGACTTTGTCCTTCTGCCGCAAATATGCAACCCCTTAGATATATGATTTACAATACCTCGAAAGAAAATGAGCTGATCTTTCCCTGCCTTAATTGGGCTGCTTATCTTAACAATTGGGATGGCCCTGCAGAACAAGAAAAACCTTCTGCTTATATTATCATTCTGGGAAACTCAGCCGTTGCCCAGTTTTTGCACTTTGACACCGGCATTGTCGCTCAAACAATTCTACTGGCAGCCACCGAATTAGGCTTGGGCGGATGTATGATCGCCTCTGTCCGGAAAAACGAACTAAAAGAAATACTACAGTTACCTGATGAATTAGAAATCATTCTCGTTCTCGCTCTGGGTAAACCTCAGGAAACTGTCATTATAGAGACTGTCTCTGAAAATTCCGATATTAAATACTGGAGAGATTCAGATAGTGTCCACCATGTACCAAAAAGGAAGCTCGAAGATCTGCTTCTTAACTAAATATTAGACAAGCATGCACTGGCTTGGCGGGAATGGCCTTAAGCATTCCAATTCACCCTGTGCTAACATTTCTGATGTTAACAAAGGTATCTATTTCCAATAACCTTGGAATTCTAATGGAGTTTATTGTATGAATGAAAAAATTAGTGAACTGGAAAATCAGTTAAAAAAACAAAGTAGGAATAGCCTTGATGCTCTCATTATTATCAAATCCCTGGCTTGGGAATATATCCGTGATCTCGACTTTATAAAAGCAAAACTCTACACCGATGAGTTACTCATGTTATCTGAAAAATTAAATAACAAAGAAGGTAGCAGTGAAGCTCATTTCTACCTGGGTAGAATTTTTGTGAATTTTTACGAATTTGATAACGCCCTTTCACATTATCTGGAAGCACTTAATATTATCAATGAATCTGGAGAGACTACTGGTTTAGCTAATATCTATACCGAACTAGGAAACCTGTATTTCAAAAACCTAAACTACCCCAAAGCCTTGGAATATTACCTCCTGGCCAAAGAGAATGCTGAAAAAAACAACCTGTGCGATTTTATTGGGTTCTCCTTCAACAATCTCGCTCTGATTTATAACCAAATGAAAGAATACGATAAAGCTCTGGAATATCTTAAAAAATCTAAAATCATCCTGGAAACCGAAAACAAAGAAAGCCAACTCGGCTTCTGTCTGCTAAACATAGCCGAATTATACTTAGAAAAAAAAGACCTCTCCGAAGTGAATGTCTTAATTAATCAGGCTATAGATTTATTCGAAAAACTTGATGATAAAGAAGGACTTAGCTTTGCATATATCCTGAAAGGAAAATACTATTTGCAAAAGAAAGAAATTATCTGTACTGACGAATATTACCAAAAAGCATATTCCTACGCTCTCGGACTCGATAAAAAAGATCAATTAATTCAAGTCTATCGGGAATTCTCTGATTTCTATCTCTCTCAAGCTGACTATAAACAAGCCTACGATTACTATAAATTACATATTGATTTGAAAAATGTCCTCTTTAATGAAACTACTCAGCTCCAAATCGCCAAAATGCAGTCCATATATGATGTTGAACTAAAAAAGAAAGAAGCAGAAATTCTCCGTCTTAAAACTGAAGAACTCAAAGAAGCTGTCAGAGATGCAGAAATTGCTTACAAAAAACTGGAAGAAGTGCAGTCAGATATGATTAAAATGGAAAAGAAAAATGCAGTTTTAGCTATGGCTGTCACAGCTAATCATGAAATCAATCAGCCTCTGATGATTATCAAGGGTGCAAAAGATCTTTTAGAAATGAACCTGGAAGAATGTTTGTCTGATAAAGATCATAATCTACTTAAAAAAATGGACAAAGCTATCCTCAGAATTCAGGAAATCCTAAACAAATTCTCCTCTGTTAATAAACTCTCCTTCATCACATATGCCTCAAATACAGAAATGCTCAATATCAACGCTCAGGATTGGGACGAATAACCCAATAGCCTTTCAAAATAAAACAAAGGTGCAAATCAGATTTGCACCTTTTGTATTATCTTGGGAATGAATTATAAAACGATCAAACCCACTATCGTTAAGAGTAACGCTATATTGATTATCTGACCAAACAAGAGCTTCTTCTTCAAATCCTCGATTTCCATCCTATTCATCTGAATCTTCTTCTCCAGCTTAATTATCAAATGTTCAAGTGTTGAGTATTGTTGAGAGATCTTGTCTATTCTCTTAATCTTGCGACCTTGTTCAAAGTCTCTCATCCAGTGCTTTACAAAATTGAAAAACATCTGTATGAAATTAGCCATCAGAAGATTTTGTTTAATTTTCTCTCCTAACATCTACCCCTCCTAGAATTTGTAACCAATACTAACATGATGAGTTAAGCCCAACACAGAGTGAGTATTCATACCATAATCTACTTTCATCCCACTAACTAAAATACCCAGTCCACCTGAAAAACTTGCCGGATCATTCTTTATCCCGGCTCTCAAAAAAAGAATTTCATATATGGTGATTTCTGTACCTGCATGAAACTCTGTATCCCCGTCAAATGGCTTCTTTAAATCTATAGATGTAATCACACCCTCATATGGTATATATGCTAAACCGGCTGATAATTTCCGTGCTACATCATAATTTCCTTCTTTACCTACCATTGGCTTATTTACATTCGTTACTGAAAACCCGACAAAGGTCCTCTTATGTAAGATTGCCATCGCTCCAACATTCACACCAAAAAATCCCGTAGAACTATTAGCATCCATCTTGATTGTATTATAATTTGCATTATAACCTAAATACACTTCTGAATTGATATCCTTGATCAAAGCTATCGAATGTGCCAAAGAATATGTTTGCTCCGAAAGAAGTGTCACATCAAGGTAGGGAACATCAAAAGTCTTGATTCCAAAACCAAATGACCCTAATCTCTTGGAATCATATGACCCGGCTACAGTTTTCAGTTGTAGGAAATCACTGCTATATATATTTGTATAACCAATATTGATCTCTTTGCCCGCTAAAGACAGACCTGCAGGATTGTAAAACACAGCTGATGCATCATTGGATACTGCTGTATAAGCTCCGCCCATCGCTCTCGCTCTGGCAGATGGCTCATAATCATCAAAAATAGCCAGCAAATTCAGAATTAACATGGATAGTGCAAGTAATATTATTATTCTTTTTTTCATTTTTCACCTCTACTTCAGGGGAGCGCCGACTACTACCGGTGCCTTTGCTGTTTTTTTATGACCTGTTGCATCTCTTACTTCCAAATGACAAATATATACACCTAGGGGCACAAGTTTATGATCTTTAGTTCTGCCATCCCACTCAATATAGTGTATCCCTTCACTTTCACCAGTTACTGGTGATAATGTCCCATTATATGCAGTTTCAATCAATTTGCCTTCAACTGAATAAATTCTCAAAATTGCTCTGTCTCCATCTGCTGCAAAAATACCAATTTTCATTTTTTCATCTAAATATGGATTAAATGTTTTAGGAGGAATTTTAAGTATTGCCTTGTGTTCGGTTACTGCAAAAACATAAACATATCTTTCACCTGCATTATCCTCTGATTTTAATGCTTCTAGTCCATTACTGTCTTTAGCATAAATGGAATAAAATATTTGAATTCCGGAACCCTGAGGTGCTATCTTGCCGATATACTTTGTGGTATCGGTTGTTGAAGGATCACGTTCCATAGTCACTTCATATACTTTGTTACTGAAATCAAGCGTATAACGTACTTTTACCGTTTGAAGAGTACTTGAAATAGGATAAACATTAGCAGTAATATTCAAGCTGCTGGGATCATCCGTACCGGTACCAGTATAAAATACTGCTGAGATATTCTTTATAATGGGATTCTTATCAGATATTACTATAAGAAATTCCTTTACTAAAGTATTATTGTCACTATCGATAATTATCATTTTGACAAAGTAATTCTCTACAGAACCATTATGAAGACCTGCTTGAGGAATTTGGCAGGCATATACATTACCGGCACCCGCCTCTAAGTCCAATGTATCAATAAATGCTGTCGAATTCTCAAAACGATACATTGCTTTTACACTTGAAATTGTTCCAACATAATCAATTATTGTGGCTGAAAGGCTAATGGCCTGATCATAATAAATTTCTGTGCTCTGATTAGGAATCGGATTCACAGCTGAATAACTTACATTTTGGATAATTGGAACTTCTATCGTTATACTAATATCATCCTGATAACCCAGTAATATCTCATTTGTTACCCCTGAGGTTGTCGCATATATAAGGAAAACTCCATAAACTCTTACCGGAATTCCAACGCTTAAATTACTGATATTTATAGCCGCCATAGACTCAATATAAACAACCATGGAAAAATTGCTGGCATCCGTTATCGTAACCTTGCTGTCTCCGCTTGAAGGGAAAGTATACATATCGGTAATAGTACCCTCAACAACAGTCATTATCCCCTCGTTAAGTGGATCTCCGCAAATTTGGCCCATCGTTAAACCCGTGATAATAGGATATTGCTCTTCGCCGGGTTGTGATAATGCCTCTATTGAAGTAATATCTGTAATTTCTGTCGTCTTAGGTGTTACAGAACCATATTCTAAAACCTTACCAGTTACACGTAATTTGGTTCCTCTGACTACATCTGCTGCATGGCTTGCTACAAAAGACCCATAAAGTTGAATCCCTTTGCCGGAATTATCCTGAATATAAGCTTTATTAGCTGCTAATTTGCCCGCTCCTATTGTAACAACACCTTCTATTGTTACAATATCGTTCTCATAAACACTCATACTGTCCTGAATGTTAGCGATAGGCGTTATTGTCTGTGCAGACAATATAAGAGGCAATAAGAATAATGCCAGTGCTAGAAATTGTTTTAATGATTTCATATCTCTCCGTCCTTTTCTTTCTTCTCAAAGAAAATATAATATATTATTAATATGGTTAATGCTACAACCACTGAGCTATCTGCGACATTAAATATAGGCCAGCGTTCCATAATGAAATCCGGAAAATCTGAATCCAGAAAATCCACTACTCCACCACGGAATAATCTGTCGATTAAATTACCAACAGCTCCACCAAGGATCATGCTAAAACAAATATTCTGAATCTTTGAATTAGACATTTGTACAATTCGTATGATCATTATGGAAGCAATGATTGTAATTAAACTAAATACTATTCTGTTCAAAACTATGCTCCCCAATGAAAAGCTGAATGCCGCTCCCGTGTTTTGAACATAAGTTAATCTCAATAAATCACCTAATATTGGTATTGTATTAATCTCCGGATGCTTCAGAAAAAAAGACTGTATGGAGATCTTTGATATCTGATCTATCAGTACAACAACAAGTGAAATGATAAAATACTTAGAATTCTTCATGTAACTCCACTATCTATGCTTCTTCTTCTCTTCTTTTGTCTTGCATTCAATGCAGTACCTGGCGTATGGTATTATCTTTAAACGGGCATCTGGTATATAACTCCCGCATATCTCACAAATACCATAGGTCTTCTCGTAAATTCTTTTTAAAGCCTGATTCAACTGTTTTACCTTTTCCTTCTCAGTCTCCAGTAAATATACCGACTTCTCATGCTCCTGGGTGTCTGTGCCCTGATCTGCCTGATGAAATGCATATGAAGATAAATCTCCACTGCCTTCCTTCGAACCCTTTCTCTGAACATCATCAAATTGGGTGATGAGTTTCAATGCCTCATCCTTCTCGAGATTAATTAGTTGCTCATATTCTTTCAGCTTTTCTGCGTTTAAACTAATAACTGACATTCTTTAATCTCCTTAACACTTTTTTTTATACTCTCTTTATTACATTAATAAACAAGGTCTCTAATTGCTTCTTCGCTTTGTCTGCATTTTCCCTGATCTCTTCCTGACTGTGCGGATTATCATGAAAAATATTACTTAAATTCGTTACTACCGATACCCCTAATACCTTGATCCCCGAATGTACGGCTACAATTACTTCAGGCACTGTGGACATCCCCACCAAATCTGCTCCCCAACTTGCCAACATCTTACACTCAGCTTTGGTTTCCAGACTCGGTCCCGAGATAGCTAAATATACGCCTCTCTTTAAATTGATCTGCTGCTCCTCTGCTATTGCTAAAGCTAATTTTCTCAATTCAAGATTATATGCCTCATGCATACTCGGAAATCTCTCGCCAAACTCATCCATATTCTTCCCAATCAAAGGATTGGTTCCTAAAAAATTTATATGATCTTCTATCAATACTAATGTGCCGGGGGTTAACTCGGCATTTAAACTGCCGGATGCATTCGTCACAAACAAATACTCTACTCCCATCTTCTGCATTACTCGAATAGGAAAAGTGACCTCCTCCATCTTGTAACCTTCATAAAAATGGAACCGTCCCTGCATCATGATTACTTTCTTACCACCCAGATCTCCGGCAATTAACTTCCCTGAATGACCAGGTGCCGTTGACACAACAAACTCAGGTATCTCCTCGAAAGGTATAACTATCGGATTCTCCACTATCTCTGCCAATCCACTCAGTCCTGTTCCAAGGATGATTCCAATCTGAGGCTGAAATGGTATCTTACTTTGTAAATAATTCTTGGCTTTATCTATCTTATTAATCATGCTTGTCCTCTGTCTTGATCTTGGAAACTTCATCAAACTTGGCATCCATCTCCCGCTCAACATCCTTATTCAGTAATGTATCCTTCTTTACTCTCTCCATATAAGTATCCAATTCCGCTTTAAACTGCATTAAAAATTGACGCTTCTGCTCCTTGAGTGAAACAAACTGATGCTGTAATATGTTCAAATATCCCTTAGTCTCATTGATTGTGGACTTACAGTTCAACTCGGCTGTACGTATTAAATTTTCTGCCTTTTCCTGAGCATTTTTTAACATTTCTGACTTGGTGTTCTCAGCCTGAATCAAAGTACGGCTGATCAACTCCTCTTTCTTTTGCAATTGTTCCATAGCCAACTGAGTCTGTGTATGCTCATCAAAAATATTCAGCTTCGGTTGTTCATCCGAAGCTATCATCTTCTGTGTTAATAAATCTTCCAGCTGATTGGAAATCAATTCCAAATATTCCTTTACTTCTGCTTTACTGTAACCAAATAAAGAACTGGAAAACTCTTTGTGCCTTACATCTACCGGCGTTATTTCTATCTTCTTCATAATCCACTTCCCATACTAAATACTAATCTCATTAAATTCTGAATAATAAATCCTTTAACAACAAACTGAATCAACAAAAGAGCTATGAATGGAGAGAAATCTATCCCGGGTGTCGGAACAAATCGCCTTATCCTGCTCAAGACAGGCTCAGTTATGTTGATCAAAAAACGGTATAAAGAGTTGTAAGGATCCGGGGAAAACCAGGATACTAAAGCCCTGATAACTAAAACATAAACATATAAAGATGCTGCCATATCAAGGGCACGCAATAATACAAACAATATATTGGGTAATGTAAACATTATTCAAACACCTCATGACAATTTCGGCAACGTGCTTCATAAATATCCGTGGCACCGACTATGATCGTATCACTGTCGTGTGTCAACCTTTGCGTCCTGTTCGCAGGATTCCCGCATTTCATGCAAATTGCCATATTTTTTGTAATATACTCTGCTTCCGCTAATAACCGGGGCATTGGCCCAAACGGTTTACCAGTATAATCCTGATCCAATCCGGCTACAATAACTCGAATTCCCTTATTTGCCAAATCATTGCAAATATCTATAATTTTATCGTTGATAAATTGTACTTCATCGACAGCTACAACCTCTGTATCCTCATCTATATGCAGCATTATTTCTTCCGCTGTTTCTATCTTTATCGACTCGATCTTCATCTGACTATGGGATACAATATACTCCTCTTCATAGCGATTATCTATCGAAGGTTTAAACACCTTTATCTTCTGCTTGGCATACTGAGCCCTGTGAATTCGCTTGATCAACTCCTCTGTCTTCCCGCTGAACATGCTCCCGCAGATTACTTCTATCCACCCGGTCCTATGCTTTATTATATTCATAGATTACTCCTAACTGACATATTTTGTAATTTAAGAGAATGTGTCAATTAAATTAATATGCAAAGAGTACTCAAATATTCCAATTATAAAGAATGCTGTCTGATAATACCTTTCTTTTATATTTTTTGTTGTTTCAAAAAACTACAGAAGACTATCATATAATAAGAACTGACCTTCCGCACCTCAAAAAGTATAAAATTGTGATTTTATTTTTACGTAGTTAATGTCTTGTTAATTATACAATTAGACCACAATATATGAAAATATCAACTCTTATCAATAGCCCTAATCTTTAGGTTAGGGACTAAATGAATAAAAAAACTCCTCTCTCCATGGCTTCAGCCAAAAGATTATTGTTCAAAGCATTATACATTCTATCGATACAGTATTATTGTAATAATCTTGTAATATGCTGTAAATAAAACAATTATAATAACTCAGCTAAAAAACATTAATATCAGAAATGTTAATTTAGGGGTGCGGAAAGTCAGTAAGAACTATCTTAATCAACAACAACTAATATCAGACTTCGGCTCTTCATTCTGTCCTTGTTTGTCAGTGTAAGTCCTTGTCTGTCTGTGATCTATTTTCCTTTTCAGCTCTTCTTCCTGTCCAGTCCTAAAATAGTGGACTCAGTTTTTGATAGTTTTACCTGACACATCT
>CAYQPF010000124.1:0-15052 GCA_964419225.1 uncultured Candidatus Cloacimonadota bacterium
TGCAATTGTTTACTTTGGTAACTCCTTCACAACTAAGTGCTACCAACCCTCCACCACCTCCATTTGAACTGTTATTGGAAATAACACAATTAGATACAACAGGACTTTGACACATAAACAAACTTATTGCTCCACCGTAATAGAATAAGTCTGAAGGTGCACTGTTCGATATCAGGGTACAGTTCTTTACATTTGCAGTGCTTTCCACCAGATACAATCCACCTCCGCCCTGAATAGCTGAGTTGGATGTAAAAGTACACTGATCAACATTGACATTGACCCCACTTGTACTTACTCCTCCAGCTGTTATGCCATTGTTGCCTGTAAATGTCGAATTGTACAGAAATAAATCTCCGCTGTGTTTTTCTATTCCGGAGTCAGTATTATTAATGAAACTGCAACCGTCAATATTCAACTTTCCACCGTAATAAGCACTTATTCCTCCATCGTTTTGTATAAAAATACAGTTAATAGCTTTGAGAGATGCTTCATTAGTATGGGCAGCATAATTAGCATTGGCTATAAAAGTTATATTTCTGATAGTCGAGGTGGAACCCCAATTAAAGAGACCTCCGCCTTGAGTATCTGCATTTCCGTCCCTTACTGTAAATCCGTCCAAAACAGCAGTGCTGTCGATATCGGAAAAAGTATTATTGATCACATGGAAACAATTATCAGTGAGATCACCTGTAACCCCAATATCTCCGCTAAGGATGGTTTCATTAGTTTGCCCCAATCCAAAGCTGGTTCTTTGACTAAGGCTGCTTTCAGTTCCGGAAAAACCTCCGTAAATTTCCACTCCACTGATCATTCTAAAACACTTATCTCTTGGCTCCCAGGGTACTATATATTGATAATTCAAACTTGGATAATACGTTCCTTTAGCCACCCAGATTTGCATTCCCGGCATTGCTTCCTGCAAAGCTGTTTGAAGAGAAGTAAAAGCATTCTGCCAACTACTTCCGTTATTTGAACCTGTAGCATTATGCTTTACATAGACTATTAAACTGCTTGGATCTGTTAAATATGTCCACTCATAAGCTCCCATATCTATAATCGAATTTTGAATTCTGGCTTTTCCGCGGATATCCGTGCTAAGACTGTTATAAGCATTATTTCCGGTATTCACACAGGGAGAGTTTCCTATCAACCGGTAGAGAGGGCTGAATGAATAGAATAATGGATCAGATGTGGTATTATGATTTGTTGCTGTTAAACTCGACGTACTTATATAAACATCACTTGCTGAATTACCATAACAGGAGTAATTCAAAGTCAGTTGTACTCCTGTTGTCAAATAAAGCTGTTTACCAACTGTTGCGGTATTTCCCCAAATGATACTATTATTCATGACTGCAACAATACTTTTATTATACATGCCGCCACCATTGGTGCCAGCTGTGTTACCGGCTATCGTGCAATTTGTAAAAGTATGAGTCCCCGTGCCCATATTCCATAATGCTCCGCCATTTGTTGCAGAATTCCCATAAATGAGACAATTGGTATAATTCATTGTCCCGGTGCCGTTGTACTTAACTGCCCCGCCTGTGGTTCCTGTATTATTATAAATGTAGCAATTAGTAAAGCCCATACTGCCGTTTCCGGTGTATTCAATGGCTCCACCATTTGGAGCAGAATTCCCGTAAATGAGACAATTGCTATAGGTCATAGAACCGGTGCCGTTGTACTTAACTGCACCGCCTGTGGTACCGGAGTTACTGTAAAAGGAGCAATTAGTAAAGCCAATAGTACCGCTTCCTGTAGCTTCAAATGCTCCTCCGTTTGTTCCTGTATTATTATAAAAATTGCCCTGGTTAAGACTGATTGCACCTGTATTGGAGTTTCTTAATGCACCGCCAGTAGTACTGCTGTTGCCAAAGAAATTGCAGTTATTCATGGTGATGTTCGAACTACTATTATTCAAACCTCCTCCAAAAACAGCATAATTACCTGTAAAATTCAAATTAGACAAAGTTAGGTTGGCAGACTGAATAAACAGACCACCTCCAAAGTTTTCCATCACAGTATTTGTTGTGCTGTAATTGGCTTTTCCATCACGAATTGTGAAACCATCGAGAGAAATAGTTTGGGTCACGCCCGCTGTACCGGGATTGTAAATCACATGATAACAATTATCAGAAGCATTACCAACAACCCCAATATCACCACTCAGTATTGTCTCATTTTCTTCACCATATCCAAAATTAAACCTTCCACCTGATAATGGTTCGAATCCCCCATAGATCGTTACATTGTTCTTAAATCTGAAATGATTATATCTTGATCCTCCCATTCCATGCGAACTGGTGGGTTTATAGGTTCCTTTTGCAACATGAATCTCTGTGGGAGCCATAACTGCATCCAAAGCATCCTGTAAATTTGTATAAGCATTTGCCCAATTATAACCGTCATTTGCTCCCGTAGCCTGACAGTCAACATATAGCCTTCGATAGTTTGGGTCTGTTCCTGCTGTCCATTCATAAGCTCCCATATCTATGTTTGTATTTTGAACTCTTGGTAATCCCCTGGAATCATAAACTGTACTGTTGAAAGCATTATTACCGCTATTAACACAACCAGAAGATCTATACAAACGGAAATCATTATTGCCTGCATCTGTAAATTGAGGATCTGTTACAATACTGTTGCTTGGAGCAATGTTGTTAGTCCCATTCTCATTACTATTATCCCCCGGAGAGTTCGAATAGCAACTGTAGTTCATGTTAACAGTAATCATTGATGAAGATATTTGTCTGGCACCACTTTCAGCTGTATTCCCCCATACAATACAGTTTTTCATTGTAACATAGTTAGTAATGCTTGAATATAAATCCAAGGCCCCCCCCATTTGAGCACTGTTTTTGGCAAAGGTACAGTTAATAAACACAGAACCTGTTCCATTAGTCACATGCCTTCCACCCCCGCCACTCATGTTGGCAGAATTATTGATCACAAAACAGTTTGTCATTATCATGTTCGTCATCCAGGAATAAAATCCACCCCCATTGTTGGAATGGTTGTTTTTGATCACACTATTACTGATGATTGCAGAACCATTTTCCCAGAATAGTACACCATTGAACATAGCCTGATTATTTGTTATGGTCAGGTTAGACAAAGTTGGACTATTGTTGATGTTATACATGGCAGATCCGGAATTCTGAGGATCATAATAGCCATATAAACTAAAAGTGGCATTTGCATCCCTTAGCGTAAACCCGTCAAGTATTGCAGAACTGGTTAATCCCAAACCTGTTGGATGATAAAAAATATTATAACAATTATCACTGACATCTCCAATAGAACCAATATCTCCACTTAAAATTGTTTCATTGGTTTGACCTTCACGAAACATTACTCTTTGATTAAGATTAGTTTCTGAACCGGAAAACCCCCCATAGATTGCAACACCTTCAATCATTCTAAAATGATTATACCTGTCAGTTGTGCCTACTCCATAATTATAGCTGGGTTTGTATGTGCCTTTTGCCACCCAGATCTGATCACCACTTACTGCTGCATTCAAAGCAGATTGTAAAGAAATGTAGGCATTTGACCAACTGCTTCCATTATTACTTCCTGTGGCTGCATAATTAACATATTTGATTGAACGGCTCTGATCCTGATAACCTTGGATCAAAACGATACTAAAAATCATTAGCAGCATTGGTAAATGCCATTTGCATATTCTGATTTTCATGCTCACCTCTCTTAGTTTTATATTTTACCCGAACAATGCAGTAGATTCTTTGCGTCTGAGTTAATCTTTTGAATTTGGATGACTTCCACACTCACTCAAAATATATATGTTATATGTAATCGCTCGTATGTAAGTCACCATTCTTCAAAATCTTCGACTCATTCAACAAATCTCCACTGCATTATCCGGGTTTAAAAATGATTTGCCCCTCTTTTTTCCCATAAATATCCTCCTAATCTGCTAAAACAATTTATTTTTTTATTGTCCTAATATACTAATTAGCAAGTTGAATACCAAAGATGACCTGAAAATCATCTAACTGTATATTTGTTTATATAACAAGAGGTTAACTTAGTTTTAAAATAAATCAATCCTCAAGTATTTCAATTTAAGGATTACTAAAGTAGCAATATCGCTATCGATAACGTTAACGATAGCGAAAACGCTACATGCTCTCAGTGAACATTGTGCTTAATCAGAATATTAGTTTAAACTAATATTCTTATCCAGATTGTATTTTTTCACCCTTCTGGCTAAAGCAAACTGTGAAATTCCCAGAATTCTAGCAGCATTAGAGACTATACCATTAGTTTTAATCAGTGCAGCAAGTATCAGTCTTTTTTCATTACTGACTAAATCCCAATCTTCTTCTTTCAAATTCAAAGCTGGATTTGTTTCTTCTGTTAAGATGATATCTTCTGATTCAATAATATCCTTTTTATTGAATAATAAGAGCCTTTGGATAATATTTTTTAGTTCTCTGATGTTACCTGGATAATGATAGTCACATAATTTATCTATTGCTTTACTTGAAAAAGCAGGAGTTTTAATATTCATTTCCTGAGAAAGATTGTTCAGGAAATAGTTAATTAGGAGAGGAATATCAGATTTATGTTCCCTAAGAGGTGGAACTTCAATTTCAAGGGAATTTATTCTGTTGAACAGATCAAAGCGGAAGTGTTTGGATTCGGTTAGCTTTCTGATATTCTGATTAGAAGCACAGATCAAACGAAAATCAACTTTTACCAATGAACTGCTACCCAGTGGTTTAATTTGCTTTGTTTCCAAAACTCTGAGGATCATTGACTGAAATTCCATAGGCATTTCACTTATCTCATCGAGAAATAAGGTTCCATTTTGGGCAGATTCAAAATAACCAATGTGATTTTCACTAGCTCCGGTAAATGCTCCTTTCTTATGACCAAAGAGAGAGCTTTCTGCCAGACTGGTGGTAAATACAGCACTGTTAATCTCAATAAATGGAAATCCACTCCGCTCCCCGGCATAGTGAATTAATTTCGCTATTAATTCTTTACCTGTTCCGGATTCACCATGAAGCAAAACATTAACCTGTTTGTTTTGAGCGGCTATATATACTTTCTCCAATATTTCCTGCATTTCTTTGCTTGTGCCTATAAGCCACTGTCCAATTTTCTCTGTCAATTCCATGGAAATAAGAGATGTGCTCTCAGAAAAAATATAGTGAGACTTCTTACCATTAGCTAGTTGTTTGTTTGACTTGATTTCTTCATCTGGTTCTACTTTCTTATGCTTTGCTTCCTCTCTAAGATTTTGACTAACTAATAAGCTCTTGTATGCATTTTCAAAATCTCCTGTTTTTTCATAACACGTTGACAAAGCTTTTGTCAGATCAGGATCAGGCAGGAGTTCAGGAATGGAATCGTTGATTTGAACAGCCTTTTGATAATGAGTAATTGCGTTAGTGTAGTTATTTTGTAATAAAAAGACTTCACCAATCAAACCGTGGATGTCCAATAATTGTCTTGGGCTATTAGCCTTTTCTGAAAGAGGTAAAGCTTGATTCAGATAATCTAAAGCTTTGTTAAAATCAAATTCCAACTTACTTATTCTTCCCAAATTTATAAGAGAAAAGATCATTTGAGGAATATCATTTTTCTTCAGGGCATAAGAATTCGCTTTTTTAAAATACGGTTTCGCTTTATCATAGTCACCTTTGTCTGCAAAACAACAGCCAGTATTAAGAATAACTGTATAATACAGTTCCTGATCATTTTCTTTCAAAATTTTTGTATCCAACTGCAGATTAAGTTCTAAGGCTTTATCATAATTTTTCAAATTCAAATATGCAATAGCAAGATTTACCATTATTGTAGCAAGTTCTCTATTCATACCTTTGTCTTTCACCAAGGCAAGATTACATTCCAGGTATTCAACTGCTGTCTGATATCTTTTCAACTGAAGATTCAAACGACCCATTCCTGAATATGAACTTATCAAAGCTTTTTCACAATTATGCTTCTTGGCAAACTTTAACCCTTCCTTATACAATTTCTCTGCCTGCTTGTAATCTCCCATATATTCATATACGAATCCCAAATTACTGTAACGCTCAGGAAAATCTTCAATAATATTATTCTCATTCAGGATTGTGATCGAGGTGTGTAAATAGTGAACTGATTTTTCCAGCTCATTCTTAAGCCAATACATATATCCAAAAACCTGATATATTCGAGCTAAACTTGCCGGATTAGTTAGTAAAAGCTTCTCTTGCGTGAAAAGTTTTTCATATTTATCAAAAGCCGGGATATCGGCAGTATCTCTGATTTGCGAGAAAACCGTCAAAAGAGATGCTGCAAAACTTTCCACAACATCCTTCGGTGGCTTGGAATCAAAATCCAGATAATTTTTGTAAAGAACTATTAATTCTTCAAAATATGAATACAACTTCTCAGGGGCCTGCTGTTGGGAAAGATTTATTATTTCTCCATATAATATTATCTGGTCAAGCTTACCTGCTTGCCTGACTTGGAATAATAGGTTTTTTAGTTTATCCATACTTTCATTTAGGCAAAAAACAAATATTCTGTCAAATTAAATTTGTGATAACAAGTGTTTCTGTAAAAAAAATAGCAGGAGAAGAAGGAAAAACCTGACTGGTTGGGGTAAATACTGTTGTCCAGTCCTAAAATAGTGGACTCAAATCTTGATAGTTTTTATCTGACACATCTGCCTTACACATATCTTTCCGATCTGTGACCATCCGCCTAATCAGCGTCATCTGCGTTCTATTAGACGGGCAAGTTTGTTAATTGTAAATGATTAATTATGAATGTCCCATAGTAGAGGCAGACTCCCACGTCTGCCCGATGTCCTACAATAATATCTTGAAACATTGCACCGAAGGTGCAAACTTTCCTGGTAGCCGATGGCCGAAGCCATCGGTAAACTAACTATTCCCGATTACACCCCGAAAGGGTGTCCTATGTGTATTATGTCCGTGAAAGTCCTTGTGAGTCAGTGTTAGTCCTTATCACAATGCTAAATCCTTTAACAAACCTCTCATCCCCATTATCAACGACCAGCCAAAAGGCATAGATAATAAGCTTGCTTACGCTTTATCTGCGTACAATATTGAGCCATTGCTCTGGTCGAAAAAAGATGATCGTCTGCTGAGGATGGTTGATTAATAGCTTATTCAATTGTAGACCATGTCTCAGGCTGGTTATATCTCTGGAAAAAAATATTGTCTATATTCTCGGTTTTGTTTGGTATCCCTAAATACAATAATCAGATAATGTTTTATCTTGGGTTCTAAAACTTGTTGACAAAAATATTGAACTTATATCTATCATTCAATGGAAATATAATAATTTAAAGTGTTTAATGAAGGAATTAAAATGAAGTTAGATAATTTTAAAGCAGTTGATTTTTTCTGTGGAGGTGGTGGCATGTCTTATGGTCTTCATTTGGCAGGGATTAATGTTATTGCAGGTATAGATATTGATGTGTCCTGTAAAGAGACCTATGAGTATAACAACCCAAATTCACAATTCCTTCAAAAAGATATTACGAAACTCAAGACTACAGATTTACTGAATTTAATAGAACAAAACGATGATAAACTTATTTTTGCTGGATGTAGTCCATGTCAATATTGGAGTATTTTAAATACAAACAAAACTAAAGCTGATAAATCGAAAAACCTTATTGAAGACTTTCAAAGATTTATTGAATTTTATAATCCTGGCTTTGTTATTGTTGAAAATGTTCCCGGAATACTGAAAAAGCAAGAAAGTGCTTTACATGCATTTTTAGACTTTTTAGACTGCCGTGGCTATAGAGGAGAGTACAAAATAATCAATATGAATGATTATGGAGTCCCTCAAAATAGAAAAAGATTTTCTTTGATTTATTCAAGAGTATGGCCAGATATAAAACTACCTGCCAAAGAAATAAAAAAATTGATTGTTTCAGATTTTATTGGAGAAAAAAACGGTTTCAAGAAAATTGAAGCAAAATATAGAGATGACAGTGAGTTGATGCATTGGACTGCTAATTTATCTGAAAAAAATATCCGAAGATTACAACAAACTCCAATGAATGGAGGAACTGATAAAAATTGGAATGAGGACTTGATTTTACCATCAAGAAAGAACAAAAAAGTATTTACTGATGTTTATGGAAGGATAAGCTGGAACAAACCAGCTCCAACGATTACAACAAAATTCACTAGTTTATCTAATGGACGTTTTGGCCATCCTGAGGAAAACAGAGCTTTATCACTTAGAGAAGGTGCCGTTTTGCAAACATTTCCTAAGGACTATAAGTTTCTTTCAGTTTCGTTAGGAAAGATAGCTAAAATGATAGGCAATGCAGTTCCTCCTCAATATGCAAAGTTGTTAGGGGAAACGATTATTTCATCTACTAAGAGTTAAATAGGGAAAATTATGTCAAAATTTAAAGCTAGAGCAAGAGCTCTAGATATGCTCGGAAGACAACAAATAGCCGGAATCCCAACTGCGATTAGTGAGTTGTTTAAAAATGCTCACGATGCTTATGCTGATAATGCTGAAATTGATTATTTTAGAACAAACAATATATTTGTTTTAAGAGATGATGGATTTGGAATGACCAAGTCTGATTTTGAAGATAAATGGCTCATTTTAGGTACAGAAAGTAAATTCAATAAAGAGGAAGTTGATTCATATCCTGCTTATTTAAATAAACCACCCAGACCTATTATGGGAGAAAAAGGAATTGGACGGTTATCTATAGCATCCATTGGTCCTCAGGTTTTAGTTGTAACAAGAGCCCTTAGATCAGATGGTCTTAGCAATACTTTCGTTGCTCTAATTAATTGGACAATTTTCGAACTTCCTGGTCTTGATTTAGATGATATAATAATTCCTACAATTGAAATACAGGGTGGGACAATTCCAGATGAAGAAACAATTAAGCAGTTGAAGGTTGAGTTTGCCGATAATGTGAAAAGATGTTATGAAAGAAAAAAAATAAATAATACACAATGTAAAAGAATACTTGAAGAACTAAATAGTTTTACAATTATTCCAAGGGATATGTTTCAAGAAGACACAATAGGACCTTGTCTTTTTAACGACGGTCATGGTACTCATTTTTTTATCCAACCTGCTAACGAAATGTTAAAACAAGATATTGATGGTTATTCTGAAACTAATAAATACAAAACAGCTCCCTTATTTAAATCACTTTTAGGATTTTCTAATACAATGATACCTAACACAAATGATCCTGTTATTAATTTTGCATTTAGAGATTATAAAGACGATGATGAAGAAGCTGAAGATTTATTCAAAAAGTACGAATTTTTTACTCCAGAGGATTTTGTGTTAGCAGACCATCATTTTCTTGGAGAATTTGATGAATATGGTAATTTCGAAGGAAGTGTATCCTTGTATAATGAGAAGCCATTTATTCATCCTATTCATTGGGAAAAGGCAAACAAAAAAACGGAATGTGGGCCCTTTAAAATTAAAATAGCTTATATGCAAGGAAAATTATCCCAAAGTAAAATTACACCAGAAGATCATAATAAATTGAAGGAAAAGACAAATAAAATAGGTGGGCTATATATTTATAGGAATAATATCAGAGTCTTGCCATATGGTGATAGTGATTATGATTTTCTTGATATCGAGTTGAAGAGAAATCTTAGTGCGTCTTATTATTATTTTTCGTATCGTAGGATAATTGGAGCAGTATTAATTGATAAGGAAAAAAACTCTAACCTGATCGAAAAAGCAGGAAGAGAGGGCTTTATAGAAAACAAAGCTTATAAGCAATTTAAAGATATTTTGCAGAGTTTTTTTGAACATCTGGTAGCAGATTTTTTTAGAGAAAATTCTAAAGACTTAGTCACTGATATATGGATTAAGCAACGTGAAGAATTACAGCAACTGTATGAATTGAAAAAAAAAGAAGACGAAAAAAAAAGGAAGAAAAAGAGAGAATTTGAAGACAATTTGTTTGAAATTAGGTCATTGCTTGATTATCAAATAGTTAGTACGAGGGTTAATAATACCCTAAACAAATATGAAGCTAAGTTGATTAATTTAAATAAAAAAGGAACGGATGAGATTGTTTTAGAATTTATTAACTCAGAATCTGAAGTACGTAATGATCTTAAGACAATTAAAAAAGATATTTATCTTGCAAAGCCATCAAACATTTCAATCGGGAAGATTAATTCTGCTATTTATGATGATTATCTAATCGAGTATCAGAATATAAATAAAAACATATTTTTACCAGCAGAGCAGAAAATAAACGAATTAACAGAATTATATTCTGGACTTTTGAAAAACAAAATTAGCAGAAAAAAACGTTTAGAAGCAGCGATAAGTGAGATATCTAAGGAAGTAAAAGAGTCTTCAAGAAAAGAAGCAAATGAAACAGAACAAAGCGTTAAAAAATTTAATCAAGATGTTATTGACTTAACAAAAATGATTTTGAAAGAAACACGAGATAATATTGAAAATATAAAAAAAGAACTTTCACAAATCGCTGAAGACGAAATGAGTGATGAAGAGTTTGTGAATCAAAGAATAAAATTGGAAACTGACTTAATAGAAGAATCTGACAAAAAGAGAAGTATCCTTATTGCTATTAGAGACCAAATTCAACAAATTAGCTTTGACGGAAGCTCCTTAGTAATTCAGAAAATGAACGAAGACGAAAAAGAAGACTTAAAAGAGAAAGTTGAGAACGATATATCTTTAGTCCAAACAGGAATGGCCATAGGTATTATTCAGCATGAGTTTAATCATACTGTTATAGATATAAGGAAAAATGTTAGAAATTTGAAATCATGGGCTGATCTTAATCCAGAAACGGGACTTGATAGATTGTATTCAAATATTAAATACAATTTTGATCACTTAGACAGCTATTTGTCTATGTTCACACCACTTGAAAGAAGATTAAATAGAAAGAAAGCAGTATTAGTAGGACATGATATTGCTAAATACTTGTCTGATCTGTTTGAAGTTAGATTAGCGAGACATAACATAAAGTTGAAGGTTTATAAGAGTTTTAAGACTTTAGTTTTGAATTGTTTTCCTTCTACTTTTTATCCAGTTTTTATTAACATTGTTGATAATGCAATATTTTGGTTAAAAAACTACAGAGTTGGTGGGGATAAGATAGTATTATTACATGTTGAAAATGAAACTATTCGCATATCAAATAATGGCTTACCACTAAACCCCATTGATAAAAGTTCATTGTTTGAATATGGGTATAGTAAAAAACCTGGTGGGCATGGCATGGGGTTATATATCTCTCGAGAAGTTCTGAAAAAAGAAGGATATTCTATAGATGTTCTATTGAATGAGTATGAAGACTTTAATGTTACCTTTGAGATAAAAAGGAGTAAAATATGAGTGTTGCTTTTAATGAATATTCAAAAATTGTAGTGGAAAACTTCATAAATAATATACTATTTATTGATGATATGGCTTTTCAATATAGTGAAGTAAAGGCTCAAAAAGTTCAGAATAATTCTGGCATTACTAATAGTCTCATTAAATCAGTGAAACATGGGAACATAAACGAAGTTGAGAAGAGTATGGAGACTTCGCAAAAAGTTCATCAACTTGACGTTGTTGGTCTTACCAGAACATTTTCTGAATTAGGAATTTTAACATCCTTTTTTGATAAATTATTATTGAAGGAGAAAGAAAGGAAATTAGTTCATAAGGCAGATATTGTAGTTTTAGATTGGAATTTTGCAGAGATCCTTAATAATGCTGAAAAAGAAAGCAATGATAATTCCCAAATTTTGGATTTCATAAAAGAAGTATTAGACGAAACAAAAGAGCCCAAATTGAAATTAATTGTAATCTATACAGCAGAAAAAGATTTAGACGAAATTATTAATTCATTAGGTAAGCATCTAAACATTGATCCATTAGACAATAAAATAATAAAGGATAAAACAAAAATTATAATTTATGATAAAACAAAACAACCTAACGAATTCCGTGACAAATGTATTGAAGAATTTTCTTTATTAGTTTCTGGATTGGTTTCCAATTTTGCTTTAAAGGCAATAACCGAAATAAGAGACAACACGTCTGTACTTTTAGGTATTTATAGAGCAGAATTAGATCCGGCATTTTTATCTCACCGTGCTTTACTTCCCAATCCAGAAGATGCATCTGAATTATTGAAATCTGTATTTTCAGAATCATTAAAAAGTTTTTTTGATTACTCAACTATTAATAGTGCTACAGATATCGAACAAATTGAATCATATTTAAATTCTTGTAAAAACTTTAGAAAGGATTCATTGGAAACTATAAAAAACGATAACTCAACCTCAATAAGCCTTCCAATAACAAATGAGAATAGAGTTGACTGGCAAAAAGGAGGACTTGAATGGTTTGAAAATAATGATAATGGGTTATCTGCCAAAAATAAAAAAATAATAAAGAAGGATTTACACAAAATCTTAACTCCTGTCTATACATCTACAAGATTTGGAAATAGTGATAAATTTGATGCTGACGCTGAATTTGCAATAATAAGCCATCAGAAGAGTATTTTAACAATAAGTGAAACAACTCCTGTTTTGTCACTTGGCTCTATAATTAAGAGTTCTGAAGGAAAGTTCTTTTTGTGTATTCAGCAAAAATGTGATTGCATTATTCGAAATAGCACAGATACCAATAGAGCTTTTTTATTTCTTCCGTTAATAGAAGATGATTCAAACTTTAGTATTATTTGTAAGTGGAATAATAAAATGTATAAATTGAAACCTTGTTCAAAAAGTTATGAAATAAAGATTATACCTTTTGAAAAAACTGATGAATTAGGATTAGTAATAGCAACAAAATTAAAAGAAAACGAGTATTACTTTGAATCTACGGACCAAAGTAGGTATATGTGGGTTTGTGATTTAAAAGAACTACATGCTCAGAGACTTGTAAATGTTTATTCTTCAAACCTAACCCGTGTTGGATTGGATGAATCAGAATGGCTAAGAAGATATGGAACAATCTGATAGTATTATTTATCTTCACATTAGGCTCAAATAAAAGATTACATAATAAATAAACAACTTTAAGGATATTATCTATCACCAATCTTTTCTCTCCTAGCCTTCAATCCTCCTATCTCCCTCAACGGTATTTCCTCGATCAAAGCAATAATCCCCGTAGTTCGGATATAAGACTAACGGAACAAGGACTTACACAGACTAACACGGACGAGATCTGTGGATAGACAGGATCAACCTAGTTGTAAGTTGTTAATTATTAGTTATTAGTGTAGGAGAGGAAGAAAGCTTTGTTGCTTCTCATTGGGAGATTGGGTAGCCTGCCCAATTAATTAAAGTAGAAGAAGAGAATCCCCTTTCGCATAATTCGCACAATTCGTGGTAAAAATCTCTTGAAGCACCGCTTTTCTGGACGTTTAACCGCTAATTATACGAATTTAACGAATTAGAGAGAAGAAACAACTTTGTGTTAGGAGAAAGTATGTCACACACCTCCCCGCTAAAGAGGTATGGGCATAATGGCTTTGGAAATTTTCAGGAGCTTTGTGGGAAGTAGGAGTTGGGCTAAAGCCCTGGGGGGGGGATTGTGGATAATTATTTATTCACCAGGCTGAAGCCAGGTGCTATTGAATATGGTATTTTGATGAAATTACAACCTGAAGGTTGTTTAATTTGAATTATCTCCATACCTCTAAAGCCGTAATCTTATAGAGGAGAATTAGGATACAGTATTTTACACAATATTTGTAAGCATACACTTAAAAGGTCTATCCCTGATCAGTGCTAATCAGTGACGATCAGTGGCTAAATATCTCTAAAAAAAGAAGTTTTTCCCATTCGCTTCATTCGCACAATTCGCGGTAAATATCTCCTGAAGCAAACCTTTTCCGGATATTTAACCACTAATTATACGAATTTAACGAAGTAGAGAGAAGAAATAACTTTGTGTTAGGAGAAGGTTCAACACACCTCCCGGCTGAAGCCGTACTCCTCTCAAGAGGAGAATTGAAATGATAGTTTTTGACACAATATTTGGATGCATACAACCAAAAATATCTATCTCTGATCAGTGCTAATCAGTGACGATCAGTGGCTAAATATCTCTCTTCTCTAATTTGTGCATTTCGTGCAATTTTGTATATCAATTTTGAAATTTAATTTGACATGATTTGCTTTATTCATTAGATTCTGCACAATTGTTTGCAAAACAATTAATTAAATTTACGAAAGGAGGAAAAATGAAAAAATCTTTAGCTGAATTTCTTGGTACATTTTGGCTTGTTCTGGGTGGTTGTGGAAGTGCAGTCTTGGCAGCAACATTCCCTGATGTGGGCATTGGACTTGTCGGAGTTTCTCTGGCATTTGGTTTGACAGTTCTGACAATTGCCTATTCTCTTGGTCATATTTCAGGGGCTCATCTCAACCCGGCAGTAACTTTGGGCTTATGGGCCGGTGGAAGAATTCCTGCTAAAGAAATTCTTCCTTACATGATTGCTCAAGTATTAGGCGGAATTGCAGCAGCTTCCGTTCTCTTTGTCATTGTAACAGGAAATGGTTCTGCAATAGGTAACTTTGCAGCAAATGGATTTGGAGAGCATTCTCCAGGTAATTACTCCATGTTGGCAGCAATAGTAACTGAATTCGTTATGACTTTTATGTTCTTAATTATAATTCTCGGTGCTACCGATGAAAAAGCACCGAAAGGTTTTGCGGGTATTGCTATAGGTCTTGCTCTGACTCTTATTCATCTGATTAGCATTCCAGTGACCAATACATCTGTTAACCCTGCCAGAAGTATTAGTCAGGCATTATTTGTCGGCGATTGGGCTTTATCCCAATTATGGCTTTTCATATTGATCCCAATACTGGGTGCACTTGCTGCTGGTCTTGTTTATCAATATCTGAAAAAAGACTAACCTTAGCTAAATAAGTTATTTCTTACAAGGGCAGAAACATCTCTGCCCTTTTTTGCATTCCTATCCCCCCTTATCGTCCCCTTTAACCCGAACTGTGCAGTAGAATCTTCACAATCTGGCTGAAGCTAATGAATTTGA
>CAYQPF010000125.1:0-14982 GCA_964419225.1 uncultured Candidatus Cloacimonadota bacterium
GGAAAAAAATATGAACTTTCCGGAATTTTTACCACGAATTGTGCGAATTAAACGAGTTGGGATGGGAGAGAGATTTATAGTATTTAGGGATGAGAGTAGTTTGGACAAATTAGATTATTGTGAGTAGAAGGGTGGTATGGGAAAATGTGGATAAGAGGAGACGTTTCTGGGAATTTTACCACGAATGAACACCAATAAGCACGAATGTGGAAAAAAATATGAACTTTCCGGAATTTTTACCACGAATTGTGCGAATTAAACGAATTGGGATGGGGAGAGAGATTTATAGTATTAAGGGATATGCGTTTTTAGAAAAGTAACTCATTGTAATTAGATTGGTGGTATTGGAAAAATGTCTCATTTCCAGCATTAGCATAATTCGCACAATTCGTGGTAATACTCTCCAAAAGTGCCTTGTCGACTTTATCAGTAACTCCATCGAATCACAATTCACCTGATTATCAAAACTACTTCTCTTCATAAATACTAATTAGTTCTCTTATCTCATAATTCGTGAAATTAGTGTAATTCGTGGATAGTAGAAATAAGGGGAGAGACTTGGACAGGGCGAACCCTGTCCGGTAATGCTTTATTAATAGATAAATTTAGTGAAATCAAAGCTCAGAGAATAGTTTGTTTTGGCAGGGCAATAGAGTCCTTCCTCGCCAAAAGTGTCAGTATAATCTATTTTGAATTTAGCCAGTTGCTGATAATTAAGATTTAATCCGAAAGAATAGGTATTGGCTGTATTGTGTGGTGATAAACGTTCGGTTCTGCCTAAGCGGACCGAGACGAGATCCAAGGCAGTTATTTCTGCTCCAAAACCGAAGATTTTCTCATCCTGGTAGTAGTCAGCATAGTCCAAGCTGCCATAAACAGAGTATAGATTAGGGCAGAAGGATTCGGTGAACCAGTTAATGGAATTAAGTCTTTGTTTGTAGATGCCGGAAATACCGTATTTGTAACCGGTTGGTAAAAGATCTGCCTGGGCTGAATTAATATAAGTGATTTTTACTTTGTCTGAATTGATAATATTTAAACCGCCCGTAAAGGATAGCTGAGATAAATCAGTATTATATTTCGCGGGTTTGAACTCCAAGAGCAACCCATAGTTATTTAAGTTGGCTTCGCCATCAACATTTATCCCACTGGTAACATTCATATATTCTGAGCCGGGGAAAAGTTCACTAACTATTTTTGCATGACTGTAGCCTGCATAGAATCCAAATTGGTTTCTTATAGCACTTTTTTGATTTCTGGAAAATAGCAAATCATGAAGTTGCAGAAAGTCAATGCCAATAAAATAAGAATTATTAGTCTCTTCAGGTTTATAGAAACCAGAGGAAACTCCATCGGCACTGAGTATTTCAATTTTTTCATAGAGGAATTTTGAGCTTTTACTGGTTGGCATGGGTAGAGAAATACCGATACCGTATGCTCCTAAAGCAATATTGTGAGAAGAAAATTTCCCCCCGGAGTAATTATAGGAAGCAAATTCACTGCTAAAGCCGGTAAAAGCACCCAGTTTGGCAGGATTATTAGCAAAAGTGGCAGGAGATAAGTATTCTAAGCCTGCGACACCGGATTCAAGTCCGAAGGCTGCATCACGTGCAGAAGGGTTAATCTTGAGGAACCAGCAGCTGAAGGTTGTGGCTGCAGTTAAATTGAAAGCAAGAATACATAAGCATAAAAGTAATATAATTTTGTTCATGTTTCCTCCCTATTTGGCTAAATAATATACACGTTTATATTGGGAAGTGTTGGTTTCCATAAACATATAGTAAATGCCTGAGGGAACATTTTCGTTATTACTGTTCTTGCCATCCCAAGTTGTTGTGTGATTTCCTGCAGGTTTTTCTTCATCTACCAAGATTTTCACCAGATCGTGGTTATAGTTTTCAATGAATATTTTAACATTGCCTTCTGTTGTTAGTCTGTAGTGAATGGAAGTTGAAGGTCGGTAGGTCTGGGGAGTTTCCTCAGGTGCTGTGGTTTTAGCACAACTGAGGAATAAGAATGATATGCTACATAAGATAAAAAGAAACTTTTTCATGTTTTCTCCTTGGATTCAATTAATATTAACAACAAAATTAGTTTATTTGAGAATAGCAAAATTAGTCAAGTAATTAATTGTAAGACGCTTTTAGAGAGTGTTGTCCACGAATTACACGAAAAACACGAATTAAGAGAAGGAGAAATTTTTTAATATTAAAAGATAATGGTAGTTTGGACAAGGTAGATTATTGTGAGTAGAAGGGTGGTATTGGAAAATGTGGATAAGAAGAGACGTTTTCTGGGAGTTTTACCACGAATGAACACCAATAAGCACGAATGGGGGAAAAAAATATGAACTTTCCGGAATTTTTACCACGAATTGTGCGAATTAAACGAATTGGGATGGGGAGAGAGATTTATAGTATTAAGGGATATGCGTTTTTAGAAAAGTAACTCATTGTAATTAGATTGGTGGTATGGGAAAATGTCTCATTTCCGGCATTAGCATAATTAGTATAATTCGTGGTAATACTCCGGAACGTAGGGGCGAAACTTTGTGTTCGCCCATTTTCGTTAACCTTTAACCACTAACTAATCAGGATGCCTAAAAGGAAAATGAGAAGCGAATGCCTTGCATGTTGTTATCGAAAGCTGGGGAAAACTTCAGGTTTTTTAAAACAGAGGTGGTTTTAGAATTTTGTTTTTCTTCTCTGGCATTTTTGAAATAATTACCTGTCGTTTTGCCAATAGCATATCCGACTAAAGCACCTGTAACAATATCAGACAGCCAATGGACATCACCACCTTCATCAATTATCACACAGGTTGTAAGATAGGTTAAATAAGTATATCCGGCTAACTTGACATATGGTTTATCAGCGAAGTAAGTATTCAGGGAAATGACCATTGCCATATTGGTCATTAAATGTCCCGATGGCCATCCGTAATGAATTCCGCCTCTCATGAAACCAAAACGGAAATTCCGGCTGGCCTTTTTTTTGTCTTCCGCATCCGGATCGGGACCTTGTCTGCCTGTGATTGATTTTATAAGAGCATTTCCCACTCCGGCAATAATCACAGCCTGACCGGCAGCATAGGAAGCGTATTTGAGTTCTTCATCTTTGGATGAGAAATATAAGCCGACCGGGAGACTAACCGGGAGTATATATCCTGCCATGATTCCGGGAAAACCAATTTTTTCAGTAGTTTTTCGGTTCATTTTGGATGTTGTTTCCAGTACTTTGGCATCCAGATCACTGAAAACACAGAGACAGGTTAGACCGATACCCGTGCCAAGATAATACAAATTATTTCCAGTAAAACTATTAAGGAAGTTGGAATCGAGATCTAAGATGAGATTAATGTTGTTGGGAGTTGACTGGTCTGCGAAAGAAGCAGAGAAAAGAGTCAGGAGAGAGAGAATTATGAAAATTTTAAGCATAGAAGTGTCCTTTTGGTGAGTTGTAATTTTGGGGAGGTGTTTGCTGTAAGCTAAAGCATACAGAATTACCGGCTAAAGCCGGCGTTCCGTGGAATAGACGGCAGCGGAGAGAATGGGGAGAAAGATATTTTTTGATAAGATACTCCTTAATAAATGGGGACAGGGATGTTTTGGTACATTGTTTCGGATTTTGCAACAGAGGATATGAGGAGTTGTCCTGTATTAAGGTTGATTTCGACTTCGGCGACCGGGATTCTGGATTTGAGATGAGTGATAATTTGTTTGCCGGAAATGGGATGGGAGTCTCGCATGACTGCCTGGGTTATAATGACTCTGTAGAGAGAGTGATCATAATTGGCAGGGTTTAAGTGGCAAGTTTCTCCGTTAACAGGTTTCATGGGGATTTCAGGGATATGCCAGGCTTGAGGAAGGATGTAATTCAGATGTTTTTGAGCAGGATCTTTATAAAGTATAGCTTGAGTTTGTGGGTTATTATGGAGGAGATTGGTGATTTTTTGGAGAGTTGGCGTGTCAATTTTAGTGACAGAAATATAGGCATTATTATCTTCATAAACAGCATAGAGATTATTAAGTGAATAATTATAAACGAGGTTTGCCAGAGCTATCCCATAAAAAAGCAGATGTACAAAGATTATTGGTATCAGGACAAATTGAGCCATTTTGTATTTGGGGTGCCATTTCAGAAACTTGGGTAATTTTACAGGGAAGAACATATGTGTTTGTTCTTTATATTGCAGGTAGGATTCACCAAATTTTTGGGTACATTCTTTTTCTTCAACTTTTGCCAGGAAATAATAGGCAACCAGCATAAAAGTGTACATGATCAACGCCAGGAATCTGGGCCAGAGGATAAGTAACCCAAAGCCTGAAACAATCAGGGCAGCGTATTGGGGATGTCTGATTATTTTGTAGATTCCGCCTGTGACTTCTTTTTTACGAGTCAGTTTTGCATAATAAATTTGAGCTGCACCAATAAAGAAAGCGACTAAGCCACTTGCAAAAAAGAAGCTTCCCAAATAATTATGCAGGTTTAGCAGAGGTGATTTAGTCTCCAAAACTACATGAGGCAGGAAGGTGCTGCTGAGCCAGGCGAAGGTATTACTGTTATTGAGAAATGTCAGGCTGGGGCCGTAAACTGAATAGAAGTAAACAGCAAAGGGTGAAGCCATATAGAAAAATTCGAATGCAATGAGCAGGTAGAAAATGCTGAGAGTCCAGAAGGAACTTCTTACCGCGGTTGTTTCCTGAGGCATGATTACTCCTTGTTTTCCGGTTGAGGATGATTGTTGAAATGAGTCTGCATGAAGGATTTGAGGAACAAATCCAGAAGCTGTTTTTTGTCACATTTAAAGTATTTGCTGAAGCTGTCCTGGAAAATGACGAAGCTGAGTAAGGGCAGAAAGCCTGTGAAAAATTCATATGTCAGGAAGTCCAGTTTGTTTTCAGAATTGTCTTCTTGTGAATAGATAAGACTATGTTCATGATTGATGACCATTTCTGCACATTTGAAGAGAGTATCATCGACATCACCACGCTTTAGAGCTTCCATGAACATGACAGTCAGGATCTTTTTCTTTTTGCTGAGGAATTTTATTTCAGATGCGATCTCATCAATGATGTTACCTGATTCTTCATTGGAGGAAGGTTTATTGATGTTTTCTTCCGTTTCTTTGATGAGGTTGGCCATGAGGGAAGAGATGATTTCTTCCTTATCTTTGAAGTGGTAGTAGATATTGCTTTTGGTTAGTCCGGCAGTTTTGGCGATTTTATCTACACTGGTGGCGTGGAAGCCGGACTCGGCGAAGAGTTTTTCAGCAGTTTTGAGAATTTTAATTTTAGTTTCGTGCATTTCTTTTTCGGACATATTAACCTCCATATTTAACTGACCGTTCGGTCAAATAAAATCAAAGACACAGAATGGAATAAGTTGTCAAGAGAAGAAAGTAATTAATTGAGAAAAGATGCTTTTTGAGATTTTTACCACGAATTATGCGACTTAAACGAATAGAGAAAAAATTAAATTTTAGGGATAGGAGTGGTTGAAACAAGGCAGATTATTGTATGTAGAAGGGTGGTATGGTGGAAAATGTGGAGGGAAGAGACGATTTCTGGGAGTTTTACCAAGAATGAACACCAATAAGCACGAATGGGGAGAAAAAATATGAACTTTCGGAATTTTTACCACGAATTGTGCGAATTAAACGAGTTGGGATGGGAGAGAGATTTATAGTATTAAGGGATATGTGTTTTTAGAAAAATAACTCATTGTAATTAGATTGGTGGTATTGGAAATATGTCTCATTTCCGGCATTAGCATAATTCGCATAATTCGTGGTAATACTCTCCAAAAGTGTCTTTTCAAACTTATCAAGCAACACCTTCGAATCACAATTCTAACAGATTATCAAAACTATTTCTCTTCCTAAATACTAATTAGTTCTCCTATCTCATAATTTGTGAAATTAGTGTAATTAGTGGATAGTAGAAAGAAAGTGAGAGAAAAAAGGAGAATGTTTCCATTCTCCTAAATTTTAAAGGTTATTAGAGATAAGTTTTCAACTTTTAAACTAACAACAGATAACTGCAACAAATTACAGAGCTAAAGCTTCTACAGGGCAAGCACCAGTGCAAGCACCGCAATCAACACAAGCAGCTTCATCAACTTTTATTTTGTCGCCGTTTAATTCCAAAGCACTTACAGGACATGCATCAACACATGCACCACAACCAACACATTTGTTTAAATCAACTTTAACTGACATTTTTCCTCCACAATTATTTTTACTAAAGCAAGATTAGATTTTTGAGCTAAATTTGCAAGCTTTTTTTAAGGGGAGAGACGCTTTTCGAGAGTGTTATCCACGAATTTCACGAATTAAACGAATTAAGAGAAGAGAAAGAGATATATTTATTAAGGAATAATGATGGTTGAAACAAGGTAGATCATAATAATCAGAAGGGTGGTGTTGGGAAATGTGGATAGGAAGAGACGAATTTAGAGAAGTTTAGCTACTGATCACCACTGATTTTCACTGATCAAGAGAGGAGAAAGAAATTTATAGTATTAAGGGAAAAGAGTTTTTAGAAAAGCAGCTCATTGCATTTTGATTGATGGTATTGGGAAAAATGTCTCCTTTCTGTCATTAGCATAATTCGTACAATTCGTGGTAAGTTAAAAAAGGAGAGATTGCCATTGAGAATTATTTCTTCAGGAAGAAATTTTCAGCGTTTTTGTAGGCAGTTTCTGCGATGATTTTGGGAGGTTTTCTGAGGATATCAGCGATTTTTTGAATAACATAGATCAGGTATTCCGGATTATTGCGTTGACCACGGTGGGGGACAGGTGTCAGATAAGGAGCATCTGTCTCGATGAAGAATTTATCAGAAGGAACCATTCTGACCACATTTTCCAGTGCATTGTTCTTATAGGTAACAGTACCAGTAAAAGAAATATGCCAACCTTCTGCCAGAACTTTCTCTGCAAACAGTTCATCCCCGGAAAAACAATGAAAGACAACATTTTTTAAGCCGGAATTCTTAATGATCTGATAGCATTCTTCGTGGGCATCCCTGTCATGGATGATAACGGGAAGATTGTTTTCTTTGGCGATCTGTAATTGTTTAGCGAACACCTGGCGTTGGATATCTCTGGGAGATAAATCACGATAGTAGTCGAGTCCTATTTCACCGAGAGCGATGACTTTAGGTTTTGTGATCAGGTCTCTGAGAATTGTTTCATCGAAGGACTTAGCATCGTGCGGGTGATAACCGACAGAAGCATAAATATGTGTGTATTTTTTGGCCAGTTGAATACTGGAATTGGAAGTTTCAGCATTGAACCCGACATTAATAATTTTAGTCACACCTTTATTAAAAGCATTTTGGATGAGTTTATCTCTGTCGTTATTATAATCTTTTAAATCCAGGTGACAATGTGTTTCAAATATTTCCATCTTATCTCCCTGCACAGGACTATTTCTTTTGTCCAGCCTGTACCAGTTTTTCTAATTCTGCCAACATAGAATTTTCCTCAGTCAAGTCTCTACCTATGCAGATTTCTTTTTTGTATAATTCGATAAGTTCGTCAAGGTTTCTTAGTTCTTTTTTTTGCAAATAGTAGTTGGCGGAGAAATAAAACAGATCATAGTATTGATTGGTCATAACTGAAACTCGTGGTAAATCTGTTTTGAGAATAGTCTTATAATCTTTAAGATTGGGAAATTTTAAGAGCTTATTGATGGAGGCATAATCAATTTCCAGTTTAGTACCTTTAACTTCAACGGGCATTAATTTTTGGATCAAACCGCAGAATTGCAAATTAGTAGCAAAATTGAGAATGGTTGCCGGATGAATAGCCCTGGAAAAATATATGGGACGGGTGCAAAAATTGCTGCGGATAATGTCCAGCATGACTGCCTTGCCAGGACTCAGATAAGTTCTTTTTTCTTTTGCTTCATCTTCCAGCTTATTGGTTTCTTTTTGGGAAAAAAGATCAGGATAGACTTCTATAACAAATTTCGTACTGTCTGCCAGTTCATAGTGTTTTCTGATTTCAGGTGTAAGCGGGATCTCCTGTTTAACTGTTTTCCACTTGTATGGATGCATATCCATAATATTATTCAAATCCATATCAAGGTTAACTTGGGGTAGGATTTGTTTCACACCCTGCTTTAATACTTTCACATACCAGGGGCGATCCAATAGCCCCACTGGGATAATTGTGATATCCGGACGATAATTCTCCATTATATGTAAGTATTCACAAATATCATAATCAGAGTTTCCGCCCATAAAAAGGATAGCATTTTTTTCACAGGAATCGAGATACATTTTCCCCAATTCCTTATACCAAGGGGGATAAGCACCAATATCATTAGCATCTTTAAAAAACTTGCGGATTTGTTTTAAGTCATAATTATCGTAATTTTTGAAGGCATTAGCCTGACATTCAACACCATAAAGATATCTGGCATTGCCATAATCCGGGTTCAATTCCAGTGCTTTTTTAAGACTTGTGAAAATTTCAGTGGAATATTTTAAGTCATATCCAGCCAGAGGTTTACTATCGTTTCCCTGATAGTGCAGGAAGAAGGCCAGGTAGTAGTATCCTTCATGATCTTTAGGGAATTGTTCAATATAAGCACGAACTTGTTGAATTGCCAGAGCATAGTTTTCACTTTTAAAGGAATCCAGAAAAGTTTTTTTGAGAGAATCCTGATCGACACACCAGGCGTTAAGAGTTAGAAATAGCATAAGCCATAAAACTATTATTCTCATACTCACATCCTTTTCAAATCAAATTTTTTTTACCTAAAACTTAATACCCAATGCCGTTAAGTTAAAGAAAAATGAGGTATTTTTTATTAATTTACCCTCATCCTAACCTTCTCCCTAGCGGCAGGGAGAAGGAATAGTATTGATTGAAGCTATATCATATGCCGAAATAAACTTAAATTAACGGCATTTACTAACAACTAACAACTATCTACAGGTTCTGGTAGTTATCCAGCAGGTTGTATCTTTCGAGTTCCCGGTAATATCTGGTCAGAACGGCATAGGTGAAGGGGAGGGTAATGATAAGTCCAAGACCTATGGGAATGAGGGCAACGAGGTTGATTACCAGGAGGAGGAGATAGAGGAAGAGTTGTTGCCATCTGGTCATAAAGCCGGATTTATAGGCGAAGACCAGAGCTTTCCAGGGATTGATTTGTCTGTAGGACATGATAGCGGGGGCCATAAGGAAAACTGCAACCCAGTAAAAGACTAAAACGAGGCGAACCAGGTTGAGGATCGGGTCACCGATGCAGATGTATTTGATGGCGAAATAGAAGAAAACGCTGAAGAAATTAAGGATGAAGAAACGGGAATATTGTTTGAACATGCCGAAATATTCTTTAGGAGAGACTGTTTCGCTGATAAAGTTTTTTCTAAAAGCGAAAGGCAGGATACTTAGAGGCAGAATCAGAGCAAAAATCAGATTATTGAATAAATAGTTTGTAAAATTACTTTGAAAAAGGCTGAGATGATAACTGAGGTAAATACTGCAGAGAATGGGTAGAACAGCGAAAAGAAAATGTAAAATTCCGAAAGAGTAATGGTTTGATCTGACAAGTTTAAATTCTTCCCAGGTATCTCTAATTATTGTTTGAGCAGCGAGTTGTCCTGATAATACACCACTGGGTTTACCACAGGCATGGCAATAAATATCTGTATCGCTTAGCTTTTCCAGGCATTTTTTATTTGAGCATTTCACTTTGAGCCTCCTTATTTATCTCAATAATTTAACCTTAGACTTAGTCCAAGGGTATTTTGTCAATACAAAAACAAAACATACAGTTTGACAAAGTGTTACAAATTTATTTTTTGGGCAGTTGAGATAAAATATTTGCAAGGAGTTGAAATGAAGAATAAATTGTATTTACTCACGATACTGATAGTAATTGGTTTGCCGTTATTGGCAAATTCGTCTTTTTCTTTTTATGGTATTCCCGAATCTTATTATGGAAACGATACTTATGGTGTTGGTATGGGAGAATCCGGCTACAGTGATATTTTCCGGGTGAACAGTTCACTTTACAATCCTGCGTTGGTGAATACGGCGAATAATGTAGTATTTTCAACGGCCGTATCTTTTGGGAATATTAAGTATAAAGACAAAAACGGGTTGTCCTTTAAAGATGATGCGGCAAATTTGCCTTATTTCAATGTTATAGTCCCAGCGAAAAAGCATCGTTTTGGTTTCAGTTTCAATACAGTTGGGGCGGGGAATCTTTTTAATCAATCTGTAATTGGGACAGACAGTCTTGCGAGTACAGAAGAGCATACAGTTGATGCTAATATTTATAAGGCAAATTTTGTTTATGGATTTAAAAGAGCAGACTGGAATTTTGGTTTTGGGTTTAACTATTATGTGGGACATATATACCGGTTATGGAAGAAGGATTTTTCTTCATCTTCTTATACAGATAGCCGTTATGAGGAAGACAAGTTATTTAAAAATCCAGGGTTCAATTTTGGTATGACAAAATCTTTGAATGATGACATGGCATGCAGTTTCACTTATCAAACTGCAGTAAAGCTTAAAGGTGACGGGAAGTTTGTAACGAATATTACCAGTATTGATATGCCAGATGCAACTTATGAATTACCGCACAGTATATCGTTTGGTTTGACTAATCGTTTCACCAAGACAGTAAGGGTATCCGGAGATATTCTTTATGAATTATGGAAGAGTACAGATACTTTTACAGATCCTCAGAACACCTATAAATTAGCAGTTGGTTTGGCTTATGATCCAATGTGGGGATATGGCAGATGGTATGAAAAGATTCCTTTTCGGGTAGGTATGAATTACAGAGTTCTTCCTTTTAAGGTTAATAATAATACAATTAATGAAATATCAGGATCCTTTGGATTTTCTGTTCCTTTGATTTCTCCTGATAATAAGCTGGATTTTGCGGTTAAATATACAATGAGAGGCAATTCTTCGGACAATAATCTGCAGGATAGAAGTCTTTTCTTTACGATTGGGACAACCGGTTTTGATATATTCTCGAAGCCGGACAACAAGAAAGGCAAGCGTGATGTACCAGTTGCAGATGAAATCGGAGTCGATTAATCTATGAAGTTTACCTGGGAATATAAGACAACGGGTGGGAGTATTGTAGATCAGATCTGCAGTAGCAGGCAGTTATCCGGGGATTATTTTAAAGACGCTCTGGAAGCATTGCCAAAAGTCACCTTGATGAAAGATCTTGAAGAGGCCGCAACACTAATCCTGGAATCAGTAGCTTTGCAGCAGAAGATCATAATATTTGGTCATGATGATTTGGACGGAGTAACTTCGACATACATTCTTTATGATTATCTGCTTAGTTTGGGAGCTAAGAATGTATTGCATTATTTACCGAACAGGATGGTTGAGAATCATGGTATTCAGAACAGTATTGTTCAAAAAGCAGCAGATGAAAAAGCAGATTTACTGATCACAGTTGATGGCTGCAGTTCTTCATTCGAAGGTGTGAGACAGTTGAACGAGTTGAACTGTAAAGTGATTATTACTGATCATCATCTGGTGCCGAGTCAGCTTCCCGAAGCGGAGTTGATTGTGAATCCCAAGCAGACTTTGTGTAGTTATCCCTATAAAATGCTGGCAGGAGTGGGGGTGACCCTGATGTTAATGCAGGCAATGGCCGATAAGACAGGGAGATCTCTTTCTTTCAAGCATTATTTTTGGACTGCTTTGGGTACATTAGCGGACAGGGCACCTATGACCGGAGTAAACAGGATTATCAGTTCATATGTTATGAAACATTTACCGGAATCGAAGGACGAGAATATTATCTATTTGAAAGAGTATTTTCAAATAGGCAAGACCAAACCAGAGTTGAACAGATTTCTACAGATTTTATCCAAAATTCTCAGTTCCGGACGAGAATCCGGAGGTAACCATAAGGTTATGGAATTTTTACTGGGTGATGCAGACACAAAAAAGACGGTTATTACTTTTTTGGATCAGGAGCGGAAGGATTTTGATACCACGTTGAATCAGTTGGTAACTTGGTTGAAAGGGAAATTGGAGTTAAGTGCGACACCTGAACTGGCAGTCGTTTATTATGATAAAGAATCCCATATTCCTTATAATTTTCTGGGGGCGTGTACTTCGATTTTAACAAATCATTATCAATTACCTGTTTTTCTTTTGAGTAATAAGGATGGATTGGCTGTATGTGAAGCCAGGACTGTCAGTGAGTTGAATCTTGTGGACGTATTTCATTATACCAAGGATTGTTTACTGCAGTTTGGCGGTCATAAGAAAGCTGCAGGATTTTCAGCAGAGCAGAATAAGGTTCCTCAATTTGAAGAAAAACTTTTGGATTATCTGGAAAAGCATAAGAATCTTACAATAGCTCATGTGGTTCTGCATATAGATGCGGTTATGGAATATCAGGAGTTGGCGGAGTTCAAGTTTGAAGATTTGAATTTTCTGTTGCCATATGGGGAAGAAAACAGAGAGCCCAAAATATTAGTTAAAAATTACAATATTCCGGAAAATAGATTGAATCTGCATATTCCTGCAGAACTTAAATATCTGAAAGAAACCAATCTTGTCGTTTCGCCCAATGAAACCGGTACTTTTTTGCTGGTTGACTGGGTGGAGCATAAGTAGTATTATAAATTAATTGATCAGGAGACTGAATGAAAATAGAAAGAAATTTATGCGATGTTTGCGGTACCTGTGTAGCTGTATGTCCGACAGATGCCATCATAGTACAGGAATTCATGGTAGTAATTGATAATGGGAAATGTATCAAATGTCAGAATTGTTTAAAAGCTTGTCCTATCCAAGCGATAGAGGTGTCGGAATGATAGCAGATAAACAGCATTTTGATGTAATTATAGTAGGAGCCGGCCCTGCCGGAAGTGTTACGGCCAGGTTTGCGGCTCAAAATGGAGCATCAGTATTGATGCTTGAAAGAGACAGAGAACCGGGTATTCCTGTGAGATGTGCAGAAGCCGTCTCACATCAGGGATTATTGCCATTTATTGAACCGGATAAACGCTGGATAGCTACGACGATCAAAGGTGCCAGAATGTTTTCTCCGAATACAGATTGTATTGAGATGATCAACAATGGTACCGGATATGTTCTGGAAAGAAGGTTGTTTGATACAGCACTTTGTGATCTGGCATGTTCTTATGGTGCAAAAATGCTGACTAAAGCCGATGCACTTGAGCTTATTTTTGAAAACGATAAAATTGTGGGACTCAAATACAAGCACCAGAATCAGATTTTAACTGCCTATGCCAAGATAATAATAGGTGCAGACGGGATTGAATCACGGGTTGGGCGTTGGGCCGGTATGAAGACCCTGCTTGCTTTGGATGACCTGGATACCTGTGTGCAATATACCTTGAATAACATCAGTCTGGATACAGAATATTGTGAATTCTATATGGGACTTGATGTTTCACCCGGCGGATATGCCTGGGTATTTCCCAAGTCTGCCACAACAGCAAATGTAGGTCTGGGTGTAGCGGGTCATATGACAGCTCCTGGAAAATCACCCAAATACTATTTGGATAAATTTGTCGAAAGAAGATTCCCTAATGCTTCCATCAATTATATGGTATGCGGAGGAGTTCCGACAGCTAACACGCTCAAGGAAATAGTAAAAGACAATATCATGCTGGTGGGAGATTCTGCACGTCAGGTGAATCCTATTACAGGTGGTGGTATTGTTCAGGTAATGATGGCCGGAGCTATTGCCGGAAGAGTCGCTGCAGAAGCAGTGAAAAAAGGTGACTACTCAGCCAAAATGTTAAAGAAATATCCCAAAGAATGGGATGATTTAATTGGATCGAGGCAAAGATTTATGCATGAATTGAAAGAGAAATTCATGTTTATGAGTGATGATAAATTTAATAGTATTGTAGCTACCTGCAAGAAAATACCTCAGGAAAAATTGACACTGACTGATCTTTTTAAAGAAGCAATTAGAGAACACCCTTATCTGGTATTAAAAGTGGCAGCTGCATTCGTGACCAGCAAAATCAGACTGGGATAGGGTGATGAAAGCTAAACAGATTACGGAGTTATACCGCAAGAGCATCCATGTCAGTTCATTGATAATTCCGTTATCTTATAAATATGTATTCCATTTTGAGAAGACACCAACTTTCATTTTCCTATTAGTTTTGACAGTTATTTCATTGTTGGTGGAAATCCTCAGATATGAGCATCACGGGTTCAAGCGAATCTTTTATAGTCTGTTTGGAATTATGCTGCGGAAGCATGAGATCAATGATTTTACAGGGGCTTCATATTTGCTGACATCTTCAGTTATCTGTGTTGCTTTTCTGGAACCGAGGATCGCTTTTGTGGCGTTATCCTTTCTTTCTATAGGAGATACTTTTGCCGCATTAATTGGTATTTCCTGGGGAAAAAGGAAATTTCTGGGCAAGAAGAAGAGTCTGGAGGGGAGCCTGGCATGTTTTGTGACAACTTTCATCTGGGCTTTGTTTTTTATTCATCCTACTCTGGCTTTTTTCGGTGCAGTATCCACTTCCCTGGCTGAGTTATGGGATATCCCTCTGGATGATAATGTGAAAATTCCCATCATATCCGGGATAACTATGTCATTAATCAACATAATAATTTAGGAATTAATATGAAACTATCATTTGTTATACCCACGCTGAATGAAGAAGAAAGCATTGAAATACTCTATAAAGAAATAATTGCCAATGTTGCTGATCATACTTACGAAGTTATATTTGTTGATGATGGCAGCAAAGACAATACTTTCCCTATTATGAAGAAACTGGCACTTGCAGATAATAATGTGAAGGTAATCAAATTCCGGAGAAATTTCGGTAAAGCTGCCGGGTTGCAAACTGGTTTCGATCAGGCTGAGGGAGATATTGTCTTTACTATGGATGCCGATCTGCAGGATAATCCAGTGGAAATTCCTAACTTTATCGCTAAGCTGGAAGAAGGTTATGATCTGGTTTCCGGATGGAAA
>CAYQPF010000126.1:0-14981 GCA_964419225.1 uncultured Candidatus Cloacimonadota bacterium
TGAGTCGTGAGTCGTGAGTCGTGAGTCGTGAGTCGTGAGTCGTGAGTCGTGAGTCGTGAGTCATGAGTCGTGAGTTGAGGGTTGAAGGAGGTTTTCATGGAGACAGATGTACGCTGGATTCAAAGATTGAACAACTTTTCCAAGGCTGTTGCACAACTGGTTAAATTCATTGATAAAGGAGTTTTGAACGAATTTGAGCAACAGGGTTTGATACAATGTTTTGAATATAATTATGAATTAGCCTGGAATGTCATTAAGGATTTTTATGAGGATCAGGGAGAGACAGGTATTCAGGGAAGTCGGGATGCTTTTCGACTGGCTTATCAAAGAGGCTTACTTGAAAATGGAGACATTTGGATGAATATGATTAAAAGCAGAATTATGGCTAATCAAACCTTCGATGAAGACACAACAAACAGTATTTGTACTGATATCAGAAACAGTTACTATCAGGAATTCCTTTTTTTAGAAAGAAAACTGATTGAGATTAAGAATAAGGAATAAAAGCATTTCACTCATCCCAAATGTTTAAACCCGACTTATGCTGCCTTTTTTGCCGTGATCTTTCTTTTGATATCGAGTTCATCATAGTAATCCTGAAGAATATTTTTCATAAGAGGTACGTAATATTTCCAGAAGAATCTTTCCCTGTTAGTGAAGGCAACAGGGCTGTAGATGAAGGTTCCATACCATTTTTCGATCCAGAGGAATTTGGACATATTACTCCGGATAGGGTTATCGGCAAAATCACCGCAGAAATAGAAATAGGGAATAGTATCACATTTAATGACGGCAGGAATAATTTTGGGAATACCATTTTTCTTCATCAGAGAGTCACCCAGAGGTGTGGGGTTAATGTGATATTGTGAGACAAGCCTGTTTGACGGACTGACATTGAGGGTCACATCGATCCAGAAGGGATAAATCACTTCTTCCGGTAATTTATATTTTTCCTGGAAAACGAGCTTAGTTTTAATAACAGGGATTTCATCCTTCAGATATTTGCCATATTCTAAAACTACAATTCTGTTATCTTCGTGAATAAAAACAATACCCTGATGATGATAATCCCAGCGTTGTCTATATTCATTGCGGTACATTCTGAGCATCCATTTGGGGATTTCAGGGTTGACTAATGTGTCAAGAGTATCGAAGTATCGGCCGGTCCAGCCTGTCCAGTTGATGCCATAATATGCCTGCAGATCACGGCTGATGCCTCTGGGAGTCGGAGAAGCCAGATTATTGAATTCCATAAAAACAAGTTTCTTTTGTTGTGAAAAATTTTTTAGAATATAACTGTCATTGCTGTTCAGACCACCGTAAATTTTAGGAGAATGTTCAGTTTGTTCTGTTTTGGCATACCATTCATCGCTGTAGATTCCATACGCATCGGTAAAATAGCAGATGTCATTATCAGCTATCAGGGAATCCATTTTAGCTTGGGAGAATCTGCTAAAATCTTTTATGACATATTTATAATCTTTTTCCAACGGGAAAAATCCATAATAATCTTTTGAAACATTGTAACCAGAGCCATTCTTTTTAGTGTATCTGAAATGACTGAGGATCCAATTAAACGAGCGGTGTTCCTGTCCGTACTTTTTTAGAACTGTTTGATCATAGATCACTACTCCCACTTTCTTTTCAGGTATCAATAGCCATCCCAGAATAGAGGAGGCCGGAATTGCTATAACCAGGAATACTATAGTATAAAAAATCCATTTTCCGATCATAAAATTATCTCCATTTTGCTTTTTTGAAAGCGGATATTCCCCATATATTTGTCTAATAAACCAACAAATTATGTTTATTGTAAAATAAAAGGAGAAATTTAGTCAAATACTTTATATTTTCATTGACTATATTTTGACTACGAAATAATAATAATTTAAATTAGGAGGTGTCTAATGTTGAAAAAACTCTTTATTTTTCTAGGGGTTAGCTTAATAATAATAGCTAATGTTTTTGCTCAGGATAATCTGGTATTAATACAGAATACAGATAATGGGGATTATCAGAGATTAAATAAACAAAATTTAACACATTTGTACTTTAATAATGATTTTTGTCTGACTGTAGTAAATAAAGATAATCTTGGTTTATTACAAGGTCTTTCTTACAAAGTATTGGAAGAATATCAGGCGGACACTTATTATTTATTAACAGTCAACCAGGGTGAGAAGCTTCAAGTCAGATCAGAATGGGGACAATGTTTTTATCAGAAAGACAATCTTGCCATTTTGAAAACACTTGATCTGCCGATGGAGAATTTACTTAGTAATAAAGTAAAATTTACTAAACTACAGCCGATAAAACAGACTCCGGCTGTATCCCAATTCAGAAAGTCATCTTTGATAAAAACACATACCAGAGATTTACAGGAACTGACTAATAGTGTTGATCCTGACAGTATTGCCTGGTTTATTCAGAAGATGCAGGATTTTCAGACCAGATACTGTTTTGCGGCTAACAGATTGGCAGTAAGTAGTTGGCTGCGTCAGCAGTTTCTGCGGATGGGCTATACCGATGTGGTATATGATTCATTTCAGGCTTATGGTGAATGGCATCGGAATGTAATAGCAACTATACCTGGGTCTGTAACACCAGAACAGGTAATTGTAGTAGGCGGTCATTATGATTCTATTTTACGGACAGGTTATGAGACATCCATGATATCAGCCCCAGGTGCAGATGATAATGCCAGCGGAACTACTGCAGCACTGGAATTAGCCCGGATAATAAAACAAACTAATTATCAGCCGGAATGCACGATCAAGTTTGTGGGTTTCGCCGCAGAGGAAGTAGGTTTAATCGGGGGATACGTATTTGCACAAAGTGCTGTACAAGAAGGGATGCAGATTAAAGCTATGTTAAACCATGATATGATAAGTTACTGTACAGCAACTGAGAATTACCCTTTTTCGATAAATGTCTATAGCGGATATGAGTATTTGGCTGAGTTAGCTTTAGACTTATCCACACAGACAGACCTGGTATATACCTCCTCGGACTACAATAGTTCAGGGTCTGACAGTTATGCATTCTGGGCAAACGGGTTTCCTTGTGTATATTTTGAGGAGCACCAATTCACACCTTACTACCATACAGTAGATGATTTACTTGTTTACAGCAATATGAATTTCTGCACAGATATTATAAAATTAACAACATCTATGGTCTATAACATATCAGCGATGCCAAACAAGGTATCAAATTTCCGGGTTTATGATCAGGGCAATGGTACATCACTGATAGCCAAATGGAATTTACTGAATGAAGATGATATTACACAATACAAGGTCAGAATCTTCAAAACCGGTTATGAGATGATATATACCACACCGAGCACAGACAGCTCGTTAGTTTTAAACAATTTATTAGCAGATTCTTTATATACTATCGTTATATCGGCATTGGATTCACAGGGTTTGGAAGGCTTTTTAGTCGGGATCCAGGCAACACCCAGGGTAGTTCCATTAGCTCCCAACAATTTTGATCAACACCCCCTGATGCACAGAATTGAATTATTCTGGAATACAAATACAGAAATTGATTTGGCCGGTTATAAGTTATACCGATCCACATCAGCAGGAGTATTGGGAAGTTTGTTGACAACTTTGAGCATTAATCAAATATCCTATATAGATGAAACGACTGTTGACGGAGTATATTATTACTATACACTCAAGTCCTATGATACACAAGGCAACGAAAGTTTACCCAGCGAGCAGATCAAATCCAGGGCAGTTTCATTGAATCAGGGTGTTTTAGTAGTTGATTTTTCAAATAATGGCAATGGTTCATATTTGCATCCAACAGATGAAGCTGTGGATGATTTCTACAGTCTCGCTTTAAACAATTTTGCGACAGAAGAGTTCGACATTATTAATGAAGGAGAGCCCTTCTTAAGAGACTTGGGAGCTTATTCTACAGTCATAATCCATGCAAATGGATTTACTTCGAACTCATATCTGCTGAATAGAAGTGAGGTAATTGAGTATTTACAGGCAGGTGGCAAATTATTGATATCAGCATCAACACCTTCAACTTGTTTCCGTTCCAATTCAGGTTATCCCAGCAATTTTGTCCAAAACAATTTCGAATATGATTACCTGAAGATGAGCAGTGCAAACTACAATAACCAAACCAGATTCTTGCATGCCCAAAACATAGCACAGGATTATCCTGTTTTGGAAGTTGATTCGACTAAGGTTCCGACTGCATTGAACAATCATCTTTATGGTATGGAAGCCTTAACGCCCAATACCCAAGCCCAATCCATCTATGTCTGGTCTTCAGAATATGCTGACAATACACCACAAGGAGCTTTCAACGGCAGTTCTGTAGGGTATGCCTATTATGGAAACGATTATCAGGTTGTGGTCTTAAGTGTTCCGCTTTATTATGTTAAACCGAATCAGGCCAAGAGTTTTTTAACATATGTACTACATAATAAGTTTAACGAACCTTTGGCAAATGATAATCCAGAAATTGCATCTCCCACAATCAGTTTATCTCAGAACTATCCGAATCCTTTTAATCCTGATACAAGGATTGAATTTTCACTCGACAAAGAGCAGCAAATTGAATTGACCGTGTTTAATATCAAGGGGCAGAAAGTTACTACTCTTTATAAAGGGACTAAGAGCAGCGGACATCATTTTCAAGTTTGGAATGGCAAGGATAATACAGGTAAACCAGTAGCTTCGGGTCTGTATTTTTACAAACTTGAGACAAAAACCCAAACAGTAAACAAAAAAATGATTTTAATTAAATAGGAATTATTATGAATTGGATAAGTAAAACAATTATTTATGTCTTATTAGTTATTTTTGGACTGACGATGATCATACCATTTTTATGGATGGTAACGACCTCACTCAAGTCACAAACAGAGGTTAACAAAGGCAAAGTCGGGTTTATACCCCGGGAAGAGTATCTGGCTTATACAGAAGATGGAGTTGAAGAGAGAGCAAAATTGATTCAGAAGAACGGTGATACCTCAATCATCAATGTTTTTGATGAAAAAGGCAAGATCATCCATTCCTATCTGTCAGTACCAAATACATCATTAAAGGAAGTAAGCAGGATCAGGATACATTGGGAGAATTATATATTAGCTTTCAAGAAGGTACCTTTTGCCCGTTATTTCTTCAATACTATTTATGTGTCGATCATGATTTTGATTGGTACCCTGATTACCTCAGCTCTGGCAGCATATGCTTTTGCCAGAATGCAGTTTGTGGGCAGAGACTTTCTTTTTTATTTTCTCATCAGTATGATGATGGTACCGGAACCGGTATTTTTGATTCCTTCGTACATTTTACTTAATCATATGGGATGGATAGATACATATCAGGCCTTGATCATACCCTGGATCGGGAATATTTTCACAATTTTCCTAATGCGTCAGCATTTTAAGACAATTCCGCAGGAGTTATTAGATGCTGCATCCATAGACGGCTGCAGCCGTTTTGGTATCCTCTGGAAGATTATTTTACCTCTTTCCAAACCAGTTATTGTAACCTCGACAGTATTTTCCATCATTGGAACATGGAACAGTTTTATGTGGCCGTTGGTTATGACCAACAGTGATGAATTGAGAGTATTGCAGGTCGGATTGAGTTATTTCTCCCAAGAAGCATCGTCCATGACAACTCTTTTGATGGCAGCTTCATCCTTCAGTATAATACCTTTGGTGGTATTATTCCTTTTTGCTCAAAAAAGTATTATTGCCAGTTCTATCTCCAGTGGACTGAAGGACTAATAAATGCAGAAAATTTCCTCTGGATTAGTAAGTATAGGATTGCTTTTGCTGATTCTGGTTTTAACTTCCTGTAAGGTATTTGAACCCAGAAAGTCAGAAGATCCTGTAAACGAAACCCAGTGGAATACTTTTCAAACATCTCCACAACAAGTTATTGAGAACTTAACATATGCTCATAACTATAAACAGAATATGTATAGATACACGAATTTGTTCAGTGAGAATTTCAAATTCTATTTTGATTCACAGGATATCAGCGATTTCGGTTTTCCGGTATCTTGGAATAAAAGTATGGAAATTGAGGTTTTGACGAATTATTTTAACAGTATTCCTGTTGATTCTGCCTCGGTTTTAGTGCTGACCCCGATTGAAGCAGATCCTGATCAGATCCAAAACAATCAGGCTACTATATATCGTGATTATGATCTTCGTGCCGGACATGATATGGCAAATGTTGGACATCATATTTCGGGGAAATTTACTCTTTATCTGGAAAAAGACAGTAATGGTATTTGGCGGATTAAACAATGGTGGGATTACAAGAAGAACTCTGACTGGACCTGGGGGAGGCTGAAATATGAATTCTCCTCTATTTAAACTGATTTCCTGCTCCCTCATTTTTTTATTTATCCTGAGTTGTTCAAACAACCCTTTCAATCCTAAAACAATAAGAATAGCAGAGGATAACCCCACGAATAATACACCCCTGAATGTCTTAAAAAATCTGGAAAAAGCTTATAATCAACAGGACATAGAGCTATACAAAAGTTGTTTGTCTCCATCCTTCAGGTTTGAAATAATTAGTTCTGAAGCTGAAGAAATTGGTATTGATATGAACAATGACGGAGTAAAAGACAATTGGTGGGATTATCAACAGGAAATAACCTACAGCGAAAATCTTTTTAAGAAAGGTTCAACTGATGGTTCCTTACAAGCTCCCAGCAATATTAATCTTGTGTTGACGATTCCCCCGGAAAGTTCCTGGATAAAGGATAATGAATCAGGACACGAAAACTGGATAATTATTCCCTGTTATTTCAACTTGAAATTAAGTTATTATAATTCGGCAGATTACCCTTCTTCAGGATTTGCCAGATTCTATTTGAAACCGGAAAATGGGAATTGGGTAATTGCTATCTGGAGAGATGAATCCAATATATAGAATATGTATAGAATATTAGCAATAGATTATGGAAGCAAAAGAATTGGATTAGCGTTAAGTGATCCTCTATGTATCATAGCCAAACCATATGCCACTTTGGAAAATATTTCCTTTGAACAGATATTTGAGAAACTGGCGTTAATAATAAGAGAGCAGGCTGTAGGTAAAATTGTTTTAGGTTTACCTTACAATTTAATGGGTGAAGATTCGCATAAGACGTCAGAAGTAAGAGAATTTCATCGACTTTTATGCGAAAAAATCACAGTTCCGATAGAGCTTTGTGATGAAAGATTCAGTACTGCCGATGCAAATTCTGAGTTAAAAAAAATGGGATACTCCATTAAAGACAGTAAAAAGGTAGTTGATCAAGTGGCAGCAGCACTAATATTAAGAAGTTATCTGGATAATACTCATAAGAGTTAGAATCCGGTATTTGAAGGAGAGTTAATTGAAGTTATTCCTAAAGTTTGATCTTAAGGCATTTTATATTAAAAACAAGGCCAAAATACGGTTTTTCTTGGTAGTCTTTTTATTACATCTATTCTTTTTGCAATTATTCCTTATTTTTATTCCTAAAAATCTGGATAAGAAACAGTTTACTATCAAGGAAGGCGATACAGCCTATGAGATAGCCACCGACCTTAAGAAGGACAGTTTGATCAGAAGTTCCAAGTGGTTCTATCTAATTGTCAGATTAAATAAGTATGACAGAAAATTAACACATGGGACTTACGAATTTACAGGCAAATATAATCTGCCACAGGTTATACGGAAGCTGGTTTTTGGCGAAGTATATTCCCACAAATTAACAATACCTGAGGGTAGTACTTTGTTCAAGACAATTCGTTTGATGAGTGAAAAGGGTATTGCTTCCATTGATACTTTGGAAAAAATTAGTGCGGATACAGCATTTATCAGGATAACGACAGGATTTAAAGCTAAATCTTTAGATGGATTTCTTTATCCGGCTACTTATGATATTTTGCCGGAAATGACAGCCAGAGACATGTTTAAACAGATGATAGAGGAGTTTTTTGAACGTACAGAGAATCTTGACAAAAGTAATAAGACAAAATTCTATCAGACCATGAAACTTGCTTCCATTGTGGAAAGAGAGTATAAAGTGGAATCAGATAAACCCCTTATTGCCAGTGTATATAGAAACAGACTGGATATTGGGATGAAGCTTCAGGCAGACCCGACGGTCAGCTACTTAATTGAGAAAGATGGTTTACATCATTCTGTAGTTTTGTATAAGGATCTTAGACGTAGTTCACCTTACAATACATACATAATCTCAGGCTTACCGCCCACCCCCATTTGTACGCCTACAGTTACTTCTTTGAAAGCAGCTTTAAAACCGGCTCAAACAAACTATTTGTTCTTCTTTGCCGGCCCCGATGGGAAACATATTTTTACGAAAGATTATGCATCGCATCTTAAAATGCAAAAACAAATAAAAAAGCAGAACAAAAAAGCATGAAAGTATATTTATTGAGACATGGAGAGTCAGAGCATTTGCTTGATAATTGGAAAAGACCTGTCACCGGGAAAGAATTCATTACCCTGATGAAAAAATGGCAGGATTCTCATCTTACACCTAATGGAGAAAAAGAGATCTTTTCGAGAATCGAAACTCTTAAAGATAAATATGATCTTATATTTTGCAGCCCCTTATCAAGGACTGTTCAATCCGCAATCATTGTAAACTGTGAACAAAAGATAATTGAAAAATTACCTATACTTCAGGAAATATACATATCTCCGCCTTTGTGCTTTTTAAATCTTAAATTTTCTATTCGAACCTGGATGTTTCTCTGTGCCATCAAGAGCATTTTTACAGGGCAGATGTTTTCCTTTATTCTGGAAGCAAAAAAACTGTTTAAAAAATTAGCTTTATCCAGACAAAATATCCTGCTGATAAGCCATGAGGCAAGAATTCTCTCCATTTTAGCATACGCTAAATTATCCCCATTTTGGATGGTGAACAAGATCAATTTCAAGCCTGCAGGCATTTCAATCATTGAATCAGGCAAATTATTAAATTAATGGTATCAAATTTGCTTTATATTGAATGAAATATTTACTTGACGGGTTAGTTATCTTTAATAAGATAATATTTGCCTAAAGGTAGTAGGCTAATTTTAGACAGGGAAAATAATTCCTTAGAATTATGCTGTGAACATGGACTTATGTAATTAGTATGGAGGCCATATGATAAAAAGCTGGAACTTTCTTTTTCTTGTATTTTTTTTGTTTTGTACATTCTCTTTATCTGCATCTGTTTACAGAATTGATCTAAACTGGGATGAAATGAATGGAGAATGTGCAGGATTTGTGAATGGTACCATTGGAAAGGATACAGGTTTTGTTAATGGTAATTCATCCCAATCGGTATTGAATGGACAGTTACAATCGGTTGGTGAAGGGAAATCCTCCACAGCCAAACAAAGTTTTCTCATAAATGCAGAAGATGGTTTTTTCACATTCTGGATCAGAGACAAGTTCACAGATCAGGACATGAATCCGGATCCTACATTGATAGCTCAGAGCAAACCACAAGTTTTTGTTTACAAAGATAATCAATTATTACAGCAATTCAATATTACTAAAGGAGATGGTCTTACCTGCAAAGTGTTTACCCTGGATTCAGAGACAGGAGAAGTAGAGAAAGAAATCCGTTTCTTCCCGGCCTGCAGAATCATTGTGGGTAAAGCTATTGATGCAGTTACAGGCAAAGCCCTCGTAGGTGCGACAGTCAGTTTAACCGGAGATGAGCAACAAAGCACACCTCAGATCACGGATGAGACAGGGATGTTTTTCTTTGAAGTTCCTACCGGGAAATTTACCGTATATCTGCAGAAACAAGGTTATATTTCCTTAAACTATAAGATGGATATGGGATTTGATGAGAATCCCCGCGAATTGAATGCAGCCTTAAGCCCGGAAATCAAGGAATTCAGAATTGTCGTCACCTGGGGTTCCAGACCACAAGATTTGGATGCACATCTTTCAGGACCCAAACCTGAAGGTGGGAATTTCCATATTTGGTATAGAAACCGCTATCCTGTCGGTGGTAGAGACTTTTTGGACCGTGACTGTCAAAGTGGGTATGGACCTGAGACCATCACTGTTTACAAGCCGGCTTTAGGCGAATACTACTATTCCATTTTTGACTACAGTAATAAGACATCCAAAAGAAATAAAAAACTGTCCCGCAGTAATGCCACAGTTCAGGTATATGGACAGAACAAACTTTTAGCGACATTTGAAGTGCCTGCAAACCAAAAAGGAAACTGCTGGCATGTATTTAAAATCGACCGGGAACATACTATAATCCCGATAAATAAAATAGATTTCGTGGAAGATGAAAAGTTAATTCAATAAAAGGAGGATCAAAATGAAAGTTCTCAGATTTGTTATCGCTGCTCTTATTTTAACTTCACTGTTCTTATTAGGCTGCGGTGGAAGTGAACAAAAAGCCCCGGCAGGACCAAAGGAAGTTTTCCAGCCAAACTGGTACAACCTACAGGATAATCCAGAAATGGTTTACTCCTATGGTAATGCTGAAAAGGTTAGTCAAAATGCATCTGAAGCCGCTGCACTTGCAAATGCCTACGCAGAAGCTGCTATGTATGTAGAAAACTATGTTAAGACCATGACCAAGAATTTCATTTCTGAAGCAGGTGTGGATAATCCTGAAGTAACTGCTTTGACCGAACAGGTAACTAAGCTGGTTGCCCAGACTAAATTTGTCGGTGCTATGGTTACAGAAAGAAAAACTTACACTATGGAAAACGGCAGATACAAAACATTTGTACGCTTAGCCATCCCTAAAGCCGATGTTCAGAAGAACCTGGTTGACAGAATTAAAAGAGAAGAAGCTTTATATAATCGTTTTAGAGCTTCCCAATCTTTCGAAGAACTCGATAAGGAAACCGGCGGAAATAAATAGTATTTTATTAAAAAAGAAAGGCAGTTCTGAAAAGGACTGCCTTTTTTGTTTTCTGGAAAAGGTGATGGACAATATGGACTTGATGGACTATATTGACTATATAGACAAATTATTTATTGACATTATTATAATTATATCATAAATTATACTTTGAGGTATGCTTATGGATAATAATAATTTAATTGGTGCTCATGGAGGTTATAGAAAATTACTGAGTTTTCAAATTTCCCAACTGATTTATGATATTACTGTCCGATTTTGTGCAAAGTATCTTAATTATAAAAGCAGAACAAACGATCAAATGGTTCAAGCTGCCAGATCCGGTGTACAAAATATTGCAGAAGGTTCGCAGGCATCAGGTACTTCCAAAAAGACGGAACTAAAGTTAACAAACGTTGCACGTGCCAGTCTGGAAGAATTAAAACTCGATTATGAGGATTATTTGAGGCAGAATAGTCTTCTACAATGGGAACCTGATTATCTTCTCAGGCACGAGATTATCAATAAAAAATTTCAAAATGCAGATGCTGTTGCAGATTGGGTAAAGGAAATCAAATTGAGGTATTCAAAAAATCAAACACAAGAAAAGTATTGTTTTAGTTACGACGAGATTACCGCCAATACGGTTCTTGTTTTACTAGGCGTAGCCTCTTCCCTTCTCAGAAAACAATTAAAAAGGCTTGCTTCCGACTTTGAATCTCAGGGTGGCCTTACTGAAAAACTGTATCGTGTGCGTTCAGAGCACAAGCATGGTAAATAGCTCTCCTTTATACTGTCCATTTTGTCCATAGAGTCCATGATGTCCATATTGTCCAGAGCTTCTCCTAAGGCGCTAAAGAGGAGATGGACTGCATGGACTAAATGGACATTATGGACTTGATGGACAAGCAAACTCTGCCAACTATCTCTATTCCGGATTACATTTTCTGCTTCAACAAAAATCTCTGCTGGTAGTTTTACCGGCAGGGATTATTATCTGAAGCATTTTGAGAGAAATGCTATTTATGTCTGGTTCCTCTTGTGGTACCTGTTGCTAATTTACAGATACGGAAACCTGTGTAGAATTACAATTCGAGACTGTTGATCTGAACAGTCTCAATAATTCTCAGAATGCCACCCGAAGTTTGAATTTCAAGGGGTGTGACAATCTGTCCCCACCCTTTGGAAAGATTCCTCATCTCTGTTATAGCCAAACATTTATACAAAGCATTGTTGAACTCAAGTTCTTTTAAACTCGGGAAATTGAGACAGCTTCTATTTCATTTAAGTGGTGGTGGACTATATGGACTCTATGGACACAATGGACAAGTAAACTCTGACAACTACATCTATTCCCGATTCCATTTCCGCTTCAACAAATAATCCCTGCCGGTAGTGTTACCAGCAGGGATTATTATCTAAGGCATTGAGAAAGAAATACTATTTGTGCATAGCTCCCCTTAATTCGTCCATACAGTCCATGGTGTCCATTCTGTCCATATTGTCCAAAGCTTCTCCAAAGCCGCAAAAGCTAAGGATTGCCTGATCAGTAATAATTTTTATCAGCTTTCAGGTGCTCAGCCAGTAGCTGGGATACAGCCGTTATTGCGGCAGTTTCTGCCCGGAGAATATGATTTCCTAAACTGATCAACAAGAAATCCATTTGAGTAAAGCACTCTTGCTCAGCATCGCTAAATCCGCCCTCAGGGCCGATTATCAGACATATATTGCCTTGCAACACGTCTTCGGTCAAATCATGGATAAAGGAAGCTAATTGACGCTCTGAGGCTATGACCGGAGTATATCCGTCTTTGACAATTTTTAATAGGGCTTTCTGCAAAACTAAAGGATCGTGTATTTCCGGTAACCAGGCATTATCACATTGTTTGATAGCAGCTATGGCTGTTTTTTCAAATTTAACAACAGTATTATCCGAAGGTTTCCGGACAGAGAATTCCGTGATCAAAGGATAAAAATCTTTAACCCCGAGTTCAGTCAGTTTTTCTATAATGATTTCATCGTTCTTGTTACGAAGCAGAGAAAAACCCATTGCGATACTGGGTTTGCTTTTTTCTTTAAACTCTGTCTTGGTAATGGCAGTGATTATCTTCTTTTTGGTAACTTCAACAATTTCTGCTTTAGCTAATAAGCCTTTACCATTTGTGAGAATTATTTCATCACCTGTTTTCTTACGAAAGACATGGATCAGGTGATGAAATTCATCTCCGTCTATTTCTAACAACTTTGTTTGATCATCCAGTTGAGGAGTATAAAAACAAGGCATTAGAAGAAAATATCCTTAAATTTTTTGAAGAAACTTTTTTCCGGTGAAAGTGATTTGCTTTCATCAAAAACAGCTAGTTTCTTGAAAAGCTCTACCTCTTCCCTGTTCAGAGTTGTAGGAGTGATAATCGTAATTTTCACATACAAATCCCCAATAAACGAGGAGTTAACATCAGGCAAACCCTGACCTTTGAGGCGGAATACTTTACCGGATTGAGTTCCGGAAGGAATTTTCATTTTAATTTTATCTTTAAGAGTAGGTACCATTACTTCGGCACCAAGTGCTGCCTGTGAAAAAGATATAGGAAATTCACAGATAAGATTAGCTCCTTCTCTTTCGAAAATATTGTCTTCTTTTTCTTTGATCAAAACCAGAATATCGCCATTTCCACCGTTACGCGGCCCTTTATTTCCCTGTCCTCTCAAACGGATATACTGACCTTCCTGAACTCCTGCAGGGATATGCACATTGACTGTCTTGGCCTGTGCCACACGTCCGTCTCCCCCACATTTGGAACATTTGTTTTTGACAATCTTTCCTTCACCTTTACAGGATGGACATTCAACCACTGTCTGCATTTGTCCAAAGAGAGATCTTCTCATTTGACGTACTTGCCCGGAACCGTTACACTGGGTACATTGTGCAACATTTCCATCTGAAGAACCGGAACCCTTACACTTTTCACAGGATTCTTTAACATTAATTTTAATAGTCTTATCAACACCGGTTGCAACTTCTTTTAAAGTGAGACTCATCGAAATCTGTAAGTCTTCACCGCGATTATCTTTTTGACTACCTCTTCGGCCAAAACCACCACCAAAGAAAGCATCAAAAATACTACTGAAACCACCTTCTCCAAAGATATCAGAGAAATCGCCGGCATGCGTGAAATCATTCCAGGAGAATCCACCGCTGCCAAATGCACCTTCCAGACCTGCATGACCATATTGATCATACTTACGTCTTTTATCTGCATCACTTAGAACTTCATAAGCTTCAGAGATTTCTTTAAATTTCTCTTCTGATTCCTTGTCTCCCGGGTTTTTATCTGGGTGATATTTCTTTGCTAAATCACGATACGCTGTTCTTAATCTGGATTCATCAACACTTTTGTCTATGCCGAGAACTTCATAATAATCTCTTTTTGCCATATTAAATCCTTTTGGAATCTTCCTTTTATTCAAATTGGGACATGTTTGTTAAACATGTCCCATATAATAATATCTATCTTTTAAAACCTGTTATTTAGTCAACCACTTCATATTCAGCATCTACAGAACCTTTCTTTTTCTGGGAATCAGCAGGTCCCTGCTGTTGCTGTTGTTGTTGGAAATCGTTAGGGTTAAAACCACCGGCTCCGCCGAAATCAGCCCCCGGTTCTCCGCCAGCCTGCTGCTGTTGTTGCATCTGAGCATAGATAATTTCACCCAGTTTTTGGGCTTTCTTGGCAAACTCTTCTTTTATGGCGTCATACTCTTCTTTCGTAGTAGCTTTTTCCATCTTTTCTTTTGCTTCTTTGATAGCTTCTTCGATACCTTTTTTCTCATCTTCTGTGAGTTTATCGGCATATTCGGTCAGACTCTTTTCTGTTGAGAAGATAATACTGTCGAGTTCATTCTTGGCAGTAATGGTTTCTTTACGTTTTTTATCTTCTTCAGCATGAGCTTCAGCATCTTTAACCATTCTCTGGATTTCTTCTTCATTGAGGTTTCCGGCTCTTTCAATCTTGATAGATTGTTCTTTGCCTGTACCCTTGTCTTTGGCTGACACATGCAAAATACCAATGGCATCGATATCAAAGGTCACTTCAATTTGCGGAATACCTCTGGGTGCT
>CAYQPF010000127.1:0-942 GCA_964419225.1 uncultured Candidatus Cloacimonadota bacterium
GGAAGATGTTAAAAAACACAGATCTGGTATACTTGTGGAACCTGTCAAACCAATTATTGTATATATAGAACCATATTTTCCAAAGGATTGGATTCCATATATAAAACAAGGTATTGAAGATTGGCAAAAAGCCTTTGAGACTATTGGTTTTAAAAATGCTATAGTTGCTAAGGAGTTTCCTGACGATGCAGACTTCGATCCTGAAGATATAAAAATTAATTGTGTAAGATATTTGCCATTAGATGAAGCAAATGCTGCCGGGCAGATATGGATAGATCCTACAAGTGGAGAGATAATACAAGGTGATATTCTATGGTGGAACAATGTAATTGAGTTGATAAAAATGTGGCGGTTTACTCAAACTGCGGCAGTAGATCCCAAAGCCAGAGCAATTTATTATTCAAAAGAGATGAACGGAGAAATGATAAGGTATGCAATTGCTCACGAAACAGGACATATGCTCGGATTACAGCATAATATGAGAAGTTCCTTTGCGTATCCTGTTGACTCTCTCAGATCAGCCTCATTTACTCAAAAATATGGCACAACTGCATCAATTATGGATTATGCCAGGAACAATCATGTAGCACAGGTTGGTGATTTAGAAAAAGGAGTAAGAATGACTCCTCCTGTATTGGGCCCGTTTGATATATTTTCTGTTCAATATGGTTATAAAATCTTTTATAATACAAGAAATGAAGATGAAGAACTTAAAGCAGATGGAGATAAATAAAATGCTAGTGGAGGGACAGGAGGTACTAGAAAAAAAGTCCTAGTAAATAGAAATGAGGATATAGAGTAAGAAAAATGGGATAAATATTTTGTAAAAGGTAGGCCACTTGACTTGTCAATGCTAAGACTGTTTGCCTGTAAAAAACTGAACAGAAATAAGAATTTTCTCTCAAATGTAAGTAATCATCACACTACTTGTTATCTAGTTTT
>CAYQPF010000127.1:952-14887 GCA_964419225.1 uncultured Candidatus Cloacimonadota bacterium
TTATGGAGAAGAAGAATGATCCCGTTTTTTTGTTTGCTCCATTTATTGCATCACCAATTCCTCCGGATCCTTCGGGCCAATCAGAATCTCTGGGAGATGATATTGTAAAATCATCTGGTTACGGAATAAAGAACACACAGATTATTCTGAAAAATTTGAAAAAATGGACACTTGATGAAGGGGGTAACGATGAGTTGTTACTAACAAGATACGAAGCACTGTCGAAACAATATTTTAGATATCTGTCATTGACATTATCATATATTGGAGGAATCTATCAATTCCCAGGTCCATTTGATGAGAATCAACTAAAGTATGTTCAGGTAAATAAGGAAAAACAGAAAGATGCATTGAAATTTGTTGTAAACGAGCTTTTTGAATCGCACAAATATTTAGATATAAAAGAGTTATACGGAATAATTCCAATCCAGAAAGAGGCAATCCTAAAAAAACAAGCAGATATTATTACATCTCTGTTAGGTAATTTATTATTGCCAAGATTGAATAATAATGATTTATCAACAGATGGTCAGTACACACTGAGTGAATATTTGAAAAATCTGGACAGTTTGATATTTGACGATAGAAGGTGCGATGTGTTAAACAGCTATACCAAAAATATTCAAACAGTCTATATCCAATCTCTGGCTACTTTATCATCCGATACGAATGTATTGATCAGAGAAGCTGCATTCGAGCAGAAAAGACTTACACTTACAAGGCTTAAACAACTAATTGAAAAAAAGGATTTGTCCTATTATCATTTCCTGACAGATCTTATAGAAAATAAAAATAAACAATGAAAAGAACTCTCCTGTATTTTTTAATATTTTGTATAATAGTACCATCTGCAAGTGCAGAAGAAGGAATGTGGTTACCTCTGCTGTTAAAGAACCAGAAATATTCAGAAATGAGAAAAATGGGTCTGAAACTAAGCGCAGAGGAGATATACAGTATAAATGAAGCATGTGTCAAGGACGCTGTAATCGGTTTGATGTCAGAAGGATCAAATTTACAGAGCTATGGTACAGCAAGTTTTATTTCCGATAATGGTTTGATAATGACAAATTATCATGTAGTATTATCATACATCGAACAATTTTCGTCAAAAGAGAATGATTTTATAAAGTATGGCTACTGGGCCCGAAACTTTGAAGAAGAGAGTTACTGCAGGGGGCTACAGTTAAAGCAACTGATACGCATGGAAGATGTTACAGATAGATTACTTATGGGGACAGAGGGACTTACTGGACGAGATAAGGTTAACAAAATAAATGAGAACGGGAAAATTATTGCTGAAGAGACAACAAAGGGGACAGAATATGAGGTGAAAATACAGTCTGTATTTGCAAACAACCAATATATAATGAGTGTATATGTTGTATATAAGGATATTAGAATGGTTGCAGCTCCTCCTTACAGTATAGGAAAATTTGGAGACAATGCCGATAATTATTCATGGCCCAGACATACGGGAGACTTTGCGATTCTTCGCGTCTACTCTAAAGAGAATAACAAACCAGGGACATATTCAAAAGCAAATGTGTTTTACAAGCCGAAAAAGAGTTTTACAATTTCAGTATCAGGATATAATGAAGGAGATTTTGTAATGACACCGGGATATCCCGGGACGACCAGAGAATACATTCCTTCATTTGCATTAGATAAGATTATTAATGCCGAAAATACTGTAAAGGTTGCAATTAGAGGGGAGAAGATGAATATTATCAAAAAGGCAATTGCTGAGAACCCCGATCTTAAATTCAGGTACACAACAAGATTGTCATCAATTGGAAATAGTTACTTAAGATGGAAAGGAGAGATCCTTGGTGTTACAAGAATGAATCTTGTGAATGTTAAAAAAGAAGAGGAAAAACTTTTTAATGTGTGGGCAAATGCAACACCTGAAAGAACAGCCAGATATGGGACAATATTACAACAGATGGAAGAGCTTTATAAAGAAGTATCTGTGTATAATTTAGCTGATGTCTATTTTAATGAGGCAGGTATAAACGGCTCTGAAATTGTACCTTTCATTGGAAAATTTGAAAAATTAGTGTCGATATATTCACGTAAGAAAGTTGATCTGAAAGCGGCACAACTTGAATCTAAAAGGTTGGAAGGACTTACTGATCTGTTTTTTGTAAACTGGGAACCAGAAATTGACAGGGAGATGTTCCGGAATTTAATGATAAAATACTATAAAAACCTTCCTGATAAATTCAAATCTGTTGCAATGATAAAATATATCAACCAGTATGATGGAGATATAGAGAAACTGTCAAAAGAAATTTTCGAAAATTCAATTTTTACCAAAAAAACAGATTTAAAGAAATTTCTGGAAAATGAAAATAAAAATATCGACAGCATTATAAAGAAAGATCCTCTTTATCAGATTGCCATTGGTTATTACATGGTTAACGTAGAAAAGATTGCAAGTCAAAAGACATTACTGCAATCTAAGCAGATGGAACTGTTTGAGATATATTTGGAAGGATTTACAGAAATGAATAAACATAAAATTTTATATCCGGATGCAAATAACTCTCTCAGAATCAGCTATGGTCGCATAAGAGGTGTTAAACCTCAGGATGGTTTGTGTTATACCTATAATACAACATTCGATGGAGTATATGAAAAGTACAATAATAACTTGGACGATGAACAGTATTATATGCCAAAGAAAATGAGGGAATTAAATCAAATAAGAGATTATGGCAAGTACTCTGACAAGAGTGGCAACTTACCAGTTAATTTTTTAACAGACTGTCATACAACAAGTGGTAATTCCGGTTCACCGGTATTGAATGCAAAGGGTGAACTGATAGGATTGAATTTTGACCGCATCTGGCAAGGGGTGGCCTCAGATTATAGATATGATAAGTTGTCATCAAGATCTATAGCTGTGGATATCCGGTATATATTATATATACTCGACAAATATTCGCCATCGGCTTATATATTTAAAGAGCTTAAAATAAAATAGATAGTTGAAATTAATAAAGCTCCTGAAAATGGCATTCATTTTTGCAGGTTTTCAGGAACTTTTTAAAATCATCCGTTTTTATACTAATTGTAGCGGTGTTGTCATTTGGATGGAAAGACAGAGTATCACTTGAAAGCAGATTAATATCGATAAAAACCTTTACATTATGCTCTGTATCGTTAATTAAACCAATAGGAGATACAAATCCGGGAGATAAACCAAGGTTTGCATAAAGCCTTTCAGACGATGCAAAAGATAGCTTTCCCTCTTTCAGTCTTTTTTCAAGATCATGAATATTAAGTTCCTGATGACATTCAAAGATTATCAGATAATGTTTATTGCCTTTGTGATTCCTGAAAAATAAATTCTTACAATGAGTACCAGGTATATCACGCCAATACTCAAGTGCTATTTCTATAGTAGGCAACGGACTATGCTTGTATAGTGTGTATGGAATTGCCAGATTATCAAGAAAATTCAAAACCTTGGATATTTTATCCATAGCCTATTCATTAACGATTGATACTTCTATTCCCATATCGTTTAATTTGTCAATAAAATGTTTTGGTGCTTTATCGTCAGTTATAACCTGGTCAATTTCGGAAATATCACAAATCTTACTAAACCCTCTTAATCCGAATTTTGATGAATCTGCAAGAACAATTATCTTCTGAGCTGCATTCATCATCAATCTGTTAAGGTTTGCCTCCATCAGATTTGTTGTTGTCAAACCAAAACTGGTGTCAAAACCATCTACTCCAATAAAAAGTTTACTGCAGGAAAAATCCTGAATCATGTTCTCCGCATAAGAGCCAACTGCAGAAACAGAGCTGTTCCTAAGAATTCCCCCCAACTGAATAACATCTATGTTCTTATCTCTGGACAAGATTGAAGCAACATTCACTGCTGCGGTCACAACTGTTAAATGAGTGTTGGTCTTGATCTCCCTGGCCAGAGAGAGCATAGTTGTTCCTGAAGCTATTATTATTGAGTCGTTGTCAGTAATTAATGAAGCGGCCTTAATTCCGATTGCACGTTTTTTTTCTGTGTTTATCTTCTCTTTTTCATTAATATGCCTATCATTAATATATGGATTTATTAAAATGGCACATCCATGTGCCCTGTAAAGCATATTCAATGATTCGAGGTAGCTAAGATCCTTTCTGATAGTAACTTCTGAAACATTTAGCTGACTGGCAAATGATGTAACCGAAACGGAACTCTGTTTTCTAAGAGTATCAAGTATATATTCATGCCTGTCATTCAATATGTTATTATTTGAATTTTGAAGAATTTTGACCATACTGTTGGAAGTTAAATTGAATACTAATATAGCACTTTGTTTTACAATGTGAAATTTTTATGAGATTTTCGGAAGGTTTACCTTATTTTTCTTTTGTATCGAAATAGGAATCAAATAATATATAAATAAAATGTCGAAATGAAAGCAATAATCAATAAATAATTTTGAAATATTAAAACAAGTGCTTAGATTTGTTTCGAAACTATCAAAAGGTCTTACGAAAAGAAATATGTATTCATAAAATTAGTTTAATGAAACGGGAAGATTTAATAAAGAAAGTCGCTGATGAGACAACTGTTTGGGACATGATTGTCATTGGCGGAGGTGCAACGGGATTAGGAGTTGCTTTGGATGCTGCATTAAGAGGATATAAGGTAGCGATGTTTGAACAAGATGACTTTGCAAAGTGTACGTCCAGCAGAAGTACGAAACTAGTACATGGAGGCGTCCGTTACCTGCAAAAAGGAGATGTTGCTTTAGTCAGAGAGGCATTGACAGAAAGGGGCCGTTTAAAGCACAATGCTCCACATTTGGTAAAAGATCAGTCATTTGTCATACCTAACTATACTCATTTTGACAATTTGATGTATACTTGCGGCTTGACATTGTACGATATGCTATCATGGGGTGGGCTGAGTCTTGGCAGATCGTTGTTTATATCTAAAAGGAAGACAGCAAAATTACTTCCGGCCGTAAAAACTGAAGGTCTTAAAGGAGGCGTTATATATCATGACGGTCAATTCGATGATTCCCGTCTTGCAATAAATCTGGCACAATCTTGTGAGGAGAATAATGGATGTCCTTTAAATCATATGAAGGTTACAGGTATACTTCATGACGATTATGGTAATGTATCAGGAGTCACTGTTAAGGATTTAGAGTCACAATCTGTTTACTCTGTAAAATCAAAATCTGTAATCAATGCAACAGGCGTTTTTGTAGATGATATTATTCAGATGGACGAACCTTCAAATCACAGATTGGTTAAGCCTAGTCAGGGAGTTCATCTGGTTTTTGACAAATCTTTCCTGGATAGTGATTATGCGCTTATGATACCGGCTACTTCCGACGGAAGGGTTTTATTTGCAGTCCCATGGCATGATAAAGTGGTTGTCGGTACTACCGACATAGTAAGGGAGCATGCAGAGCTTGAGCCAGTACCAATGGAAGAGGAGATCGAATTCATCTTAAAAACAGCTGAATTATATATGGTTCGCAAACCGGAAAGAAAGGATATACTTTCACTGTTTGCAGGCCAGAGACCATTGGCTGCTCCAAAGAAAGAGGGAAAAAGCACGAAGGAGATATCCAGAAGCCATAAGATAATTGTATCGGATAATAATCTGATTACTATCACCGGAGGAAAGTGGACAACCTATCGTCGTATGGCAGAAGACACAGTAGATAAGGCAATCAAAATGCAATTGATCAGCCCTAAAAAGTGTGTGTCAAAGAATTACAGAATTCACGGCTACAGACCTAATCCAGATCTCTCCAATCATATGTATGTTTATGGATCGGACATGGCTGCAATTGAAAAGATGATAAATGAAAACCCTGAAATGGGAGTTCAAATACATCCAAAATATAAGTATTCTGTTGCAGAGGTAGTGTGGGCAGTTCGTGAGGAGATGGCAAGAAATGTAGAAGATGTACTTTCACGTCGTGTAAGACTGTTATACATTGATGCAGTAGCAGCCGTTGAGGCAGCACCTAAAGTTGCAGAAGTTATGGCTAAAGAATTTGGATTTGATCAGAAATGGATAGACGAACAAATTATTTCGTTTAATAAAATTGCTGATAACTATATAATTAAATAGCCTTTGTTAATATTAGCATAACTTTAATCATTTTGTAATCAAATAGTAACTTAATAAACCTAATTTTACACAAAGAAATTCAGATTTATGTTAAAATTTTTAGATCCACCAGCTGCCAAACCTTTACTCCCGGAAGATAAAATTGCATCGGAGTACAAGAAGATGAGACTTAAGGTTTTCCTAGGTGCTTTTTTAGGATACGCAGCATATTACCTGGTTAGAAAAAACCTGGCACTAGCTATTCCGGGGATGATACAATCCGTAGAAAATGGAGGTTTGGGATATTCGAAGCTAGAATTGGGAATTGCAATGTCGGCAATAGCAATTGCATACTCTTTCAGTAAATTTCTGATGGGGGCCCTATCCGACAGGTCAGATGCCCGTAAGTTTCTTGTAATAGGACTTATACTCTCGTCAGCAATAATGATGTCTGTAGGTTTATTCTCTTTTGCAACCAGTTCTGTAGCTATTATATTTTTCTTTATGTTGGTTATAGGGTGGTTATCCGGAATGGGATGGCCCCCTTGCGGAAGAGTTATGGTATATTGGTTCTCTCACAACGAGCGAAGCTTTAAAATGTCAATATGGAACACGTCGCATACATTCGGCAGTGGTCTGATGGGTAACCTTGCAGCTGTTGGAACAGTAATTATGGGTGGATTCTTTCTTGTCGATATTGGAGGAGGAACCATGGTTGATCAGAGCTGGAGGGCAGTTTTCGTATTTCCTGCTGCTGTTGCACTAGTAGTTGCTGTTTTTTGCTGGTGGGCCCTGAGAGATACACCTCAGTCCTGCGGTTTGCCATCAATAGATAAATACAGAAATGATTTTACTGTAAAGAAAGAGATGAGTTCAGAAGCAAAAATTCCTGTTTCTGAATTATTTGTAAAATATATCTTCAAAAATAAGATTCTGTGGCTTATAGCTTTTGCTAATATATTTGTATATTTAGTTCGCTATGGCATTGGAGACTGGTCTCCCACATATTGTCAGGAGGCAGGACTGTTAACAAGTGAACAGAGCAAGATGGCATTTTCACTTCATAATTATGCCGGTGTTCCCGGTACTATTGTATGTGGATTATTATCTTCCAAACTATTCAAAGGAAGATGTGCACCTGCAAATGTGATTTACATGGCACTTGTTTTACTTTCAATTATATTATACTGGAAAGCCGCACCTGTAGCCGCCTTTATCTCGGAAACATTCTCTACAGAACTTTTAGCAACAAGAGTTGCTGTTGTATATAGCTCTTTAATCTCTATCGGATTCTTTATATATGGTCCAGTTGCGCTGATTGGTGTACAGGCTGTAAACCTGGTACCTAAAAACGCGGCAGGAACTGCTGCTGGATTTGTAGGTTTATTCGGATATCTTATTGGAGATGCTTTATTGTCAAAAATATTAATAGGTGCCGTTGCCAGCAGCTCATTCGGATGGAATGCCACATTCTGGATATTTATTATGGCCAGCGCATTAGCAATTATCTTCTCGGCAACTACTTGGAAAAGGGAGAAAGCTGCCTGTGTTGTTAACTGATAAGTAATTGAACTTTAATGCGTTCTACTTGTTTCTATAAATATTACAAAAAAATCATTAATGAAAAAACTAATAAAAAATAGATTAATACTGAACATTCTGCTGATAAGTGCTTTACTTATTGTTGGATGTGGAAAATCAGATACACCTGAACCTACGCCAACAGACACTTTTAAGTTAACCGGAGTATCAATACCAGGGACTATATCTGTTACTTTAAATTCTGATGTCACTATTACTGGAAACGGGTTTGCAGCAGGAGATAAGCTGAGATTTGTATCTGTCGATAATACAAGCATAAAATATGAGTTTCCTGTTATTAACGTGACATCGTCCGGAGTAACTATAAATATTGGAGCCAGTATAAATTCAGGAAGATATAATATAACGGCGGTAAGAGGTACAAAAGAAATTTCTTTGGGATCTACTGTTTTAAGCATTCAATCAAACACAAATGTTCCTGATGTTGCAGGTAAGAACATTAAAGGCATAGTTTATTGCAATGGAAAAGGAGTAGCTAATGTTGTAGTTTCTGACGGTATAGAAGTGACAAAAACAAATGCCGATGGAATCTACTACTTACAGTCTGCTAAGAAACACGGCTATGTATTTATATCGGTACCATCAAATTATGAAGTCGCAACAAAAAATAAACTGCCTGCTTTTTTTGAATATTTAACAAACAGTACAACAGTAGTAGACCAACGTAATTTTGAACTTTTTGAAGCAGATAACAAAAACCATGTTATTATTGCAATGGCGGATATGCATCTGGCCAACAGAAATAACGACATCACCCAATTTAAAAGCGGGTTTTATGCAGAAGCATCCTCGTATGCAAGCCAGATAAAAGCTTCAGGTATAAAGGTCTATGGTATTGCCTTGGGAGATATGAGCTGGGATGCATATTGGTATGAAAACTCGTATTCTCTTAGTAATTATATAAATGAAATAGACGGAATTGGATTTCAGATATTCAATATTATGGGTAATCATGACAATGATCCTTATAAGGCATTCGATTTTCCGGCAGAAGCTCCGTTTAAACAAATTATAGGTCCGTCATATTATTCTATAAACATTGGAAAGGTACATTATGTAATCCTTGATGATATCCAATATATAAATGCCGGAGGATCTCAAGGTGTCATAGGAGCAAGGGATTATACAGAAGTCGTATCTGCAGAACAAATGGGCTGGTTAAGTAAGGACCTTGCAGAGATCACAGACAAAACTACACCTGTTATTGTCGCTCTTCATAGTCCGGTACATTCTGTTTCAGTTAATACTTCCGGACAACAGATAAATAATACAGATTTAACAAACGGGACTGAACTCAAAGCTGCATTTAATGCATTTTCAAATGTAAAATTCATTTCCGGACACACCCATATCAATTATAATGTTGAAGTTTCCAGCACTATGTACGAACATAATATAGCTGCAATAAGTGCCACATGGTGGTGGACAGGTAAGAGCGGATATGCGGGAAATCATATATGTAAAGATGGCTCCCCTGGTGGATATGGCATTTTTGAAGTTAACGACAAGGTTGTAAAATACACATTTAAAGGTATTGGATACAATAAAAACAAGCAGTTCAGAACATATGACAGAAATACAATAGAGATAACTGCGGCAAATTTCACTCCCAATGCCAGTGATACATACAAAGCAATGGTTCCGACTTATGCCGGGGAATATAATGCTCAGAACAAGGGAAACATTGTTATGATAAATGTATTCAATTATGACAATGCATGTAATCTGGAAGTAAAAGAAAATGGTACTCCTCTCACAGTGGTACGCAGATATAAAAAAGATCCTCTGCATATAATATCATATGAGATGCAACGGCTTAATAATAATGCAGAACCGACATCTTCGTTTCTTACTAATAATTCCTCTCATATTTTTGAAGTAACTGCATCAAGTGCAACATCTACGCTTGAAATCAAATTAACGGACCGAAATGGCAATGTTTTTACAGAAACTATGACAAGACCAAAGGAATTCAAAACATCGATGCAATAAAATATCTTATATTAATTATTGAAACTTAACTAATTATTTAATCTATGAATCTAAAAAATTACTTAAAAAAGTTCTTGGTTCTGGTTACAGTCTCATTGTTTGCAATGCAACTATGGGCTCAGACCACAATTAAAGGAACCGTGTATGAGTCAGATGGTAAGACACCTGTAATCGGGTGTGCCATCATGGTTAAAGGTACTACACGTGGAGCAGTTACAGATCTAAATGGAGTTTATACCATAAAAGCCAATGAAGGTCAGGTACTTGAATTCACTTGTATTGGTTATGATGCAAAAAGCGTCACTGTTGCAAAACAAAATCAGATAGATGTAATTCTTGCTTTTTCAACAAGACAACTAGAAGGCCTTGTGGTAACAGCCTTGGGTTTAACACGTGACCAGAAATCTCTTGGTTATGCGGTTACTAAAGTTGGAAGTGAAGAACTTACTCAGGTTGTTTCAGGTAACTGGTTAAATGGAATGGCAGGGAAAGTAGCAGGTCTTACTTTTAACGGAGCTAGTTCTGGTCCCATTTCTTCGCAACGTGTAACCCTAAGAGGTGACCAGTCGTTGAATTATGGAAGCAATGAAGCACTTTTTGTAGTTGATGGCGTTCCTATCAGATCAGGAACAACAGCAACCTCATCAAGCAGTAGCTACACAAATTCAGGCGGAGACTTTCCAGTTGACTTTGGTAATGGTGCAAGTGACCTTAATCCAGAAGATATCGAATCTGTATCTGTATTGAAAGGTCCTGCCGCTACAGCACTATATGGTTCGCGTGCAGCTAATGGTGCTATTGTTATTACTACAAAAGCCGGCCGTAAGAATAAAGGAATCGGTGTAACTGTAAACTCATCTGTTGTAGTTGAAAGAGCAGGCTATTGGCCTTCTTTCCAGACTGAATATGGTTCAGGTTCAGACATGGGACTTAATCCATACAACTTCTGGACTTTAAATTCTGATTTAGTTGGTACTTCTGATTTCCCTGCAAGAAACATTTCTCGCTATGCATGGGGAGAGAAATTTGACGCAAACAAACTTCGTTATCAATATGAAGGTAAAAACTGGGAAACAGGTAAAATTTCAATGACGCCATTTGTATATCAGGATGACTGGTTTACAGGTATTTTCAGAAATGGTGTTACCTACAACAACTCATTTTCAATTAATGGAAGTAATGGAGAAGGGACAAATGTAAGATTCTCCATGGCAGACATAAAAAATGAGTGGATTCTACCTAATACAGGTTATAAGAAACAATCATATTCATTCTCTTTTGAATCACCTGTCAACAAATGGATTAAGTTTAATTCTAAAGTTAATTACTATCGTACTGATAGTGACAATATGCCAATGGCCGGTTATCATGAGACAACGGTTATGTATGACTTGATGTGGGGATACAATTCAAATTCAATGAGTAACTGGAGAGATGAGTATTTCCAGGGGAGATTCAATGCGATTAACAGAAATGCGACTATTTCCGAGAACGGAAACAGTCTGGTTTTTGCTGGTACCGGTTCGTATAACCCTTACCGTATTCTATATGAGGAGCTAAACTCAACAAATAAGGACAGAGTTTTCGGTTCTGCAGGATTTACATTCAATATAATGAAGGGACTAACCCTTGATGTTAAGTCAGGGATGGATATGGGAGTTGAGTTCAGAACACAAAGGAAACCTAAGTTAACTGCTGTATGGAATAATGGATTTTATAGAGAAGAGACACTTATAAACTATGAATTCAATACTGACTTTCTTTTGAAATATCAAAAAGAGATGTTAGACAACCGCCTCTCTTTAACTGCTGCATTTGGCGGAAACAATATGTCAACACAATATCTGAAGAATAATATTCAACTGAATGAATTAAATCTTGACGGTGTATACAACACATCTAATGTGCCTACAGGTATAAATCCAATACCTACTAACTACAGAAGTTCAAAAATAATCAACAGTTTATATGGATTGGTTTCTCTTGGATGGAAGGATGCTTATTATCTGGATATCACAGGACGTAACGACTGGTCCAGCACTTTGTCTAAAGGTAACTGGTCGTATTTTTATCCATCAGTTGCAGGTAGTATATTACTAGACAAAATTTTTGATTTTCAGAATAACGCTCCTGCAATAACATTTGCCAAGCTTCGTCTATCATGGGCAAACGTAGGTAATGACACTGGCCCTTATTCACTCGACCAGTATTATTCAGCTGCTGCAATAAGCGGTGGATATACTCTGCCATCTGTTATTCCTGACCCAATGATTAAACCGGAGAATGTTGAGAGCTGGGAACTTGGTCTGGAGACAAAATTTTTCAAGAACCGTGTAGGACTTGATATAGCAGTTTACAACTCTACAACTACTAACCAGATTATAGCAGTCGACATAGATCCTATAGTAGGTGCATCATCGATGAAGATAAATGCAGGAGAGATTAATAATAAGGGTATTGAGGTATCTTTAAGTACAACCCCTGTTAAAACAAAAGATTTTACATGGATTTTTAATGCCAACTGGTCAAAAAATATAAACAAGCTTGTAAGCCTTCAAGATGGATGGGATCCGACCAAACCTCTGGAAACAGATATGGGAACGACTATTGGAGGAAGACTCCATGTATACTCATACATTGGACAGGAGATGCATCAGTTATATGGATTTGCAATGAAAAAGGCTCCTGAAGGTTCATTTTATCTGGATGGATCCGGTAACAAAGTGGATTGTTCGGGAAAAGTTCTGCTTAATGAACAAACAGGATTACCATCTGTGATTTCTACAGCTGATAATTATCTGGGTAAGGTTAATCCTGACTGGAGAGGTGGTTTTAACACATCTTTAAGATATAAAAACCTTACTTTGAATATGTCTTTCTCATATCAGTGGGGAGGTAACAGATTCTCAGTTACCGATGGTATCTTGTCTTATCAGGGAAAACTGACAAACTCTCTTGAAGGACGTTACGATGGTATAGTTGCTGATGGAGTTAATCTGGTTTCAACCAATACCGACGGTACAACAACCTGCAAGGTAAACAATACTATTACAGAGAATATTTATACATATTATCAAGCACTTACTTTAGACAGGTATAATGGAGAGGCTCACACTTATGATACATCCTTCCTGAAATTCAGAGAGGCAAGACTGGAATACAACATTCCTGAAAAACTATGTCAAAGAACAGGATTTCTTCAGGGAGCCAATATTGCAATTTTTGCAACAAATATCTTCTCTATAGATAATTGGCCTCAGTACGATCCTGAAGGAGGTATGATGACCGGCACAAACGTATTCAATGGTATTGAAGCAGGTGCATTTCCAATGACCCGCACTTACGGCGTTAACTTAAAACTGTCATTTTAATTAAAATATTAATAAGAAATGAAAAAACTGAAATTAATAATATTGTGTGGGTTTGTTCTCGGAACACTTAGTTCATGTACGAAGAATTTCCAGGAGACTAATACAAATCCAAACAGGACAATAGTTGGAATGATACAAGCATCCAACATGTTTGAACCTATTTTATACAATTCTGCAAATCAATGGCTGGACCGCACCTGGTACTACAATAATGAACTGATTCAATTTACCGCCCATACCGGAGGTATTACAAGAAGAGAGCACCTCTATTTTCTGGAGGAATCCAGAGATTGGGCTGGTTTTTGGAATTTCTATGCAAATTACGGGAAGAACGTTGACCATATGCATGAATTAGCTGTAGAAGAAGGAGATAAATCTTTAGAGGCTATCGCCTTGACATTTAAAGTTCTGTTTTTCTCAAACATGACGGATATGTTTGGCAGTGTTCCTTATGAAGAGGCTTTCACAGGGAGAAAACTTGGTGGAACACTAACTCCAAAATTCAACTCTCAGAAAGAGATTTATCAGTTTATGTTTGCCGACCTCGAAGCTGCAAATACAATATATGCAACAAATCCTACATTTCAGAAACCTTCTATGGATGGTATGTACGGAGGTAATATGGAATTATGGAGAAAATTCAATAACTCTTTATATCTAAGGCTTTTATGCAGAGTTAGCGGTCGTACTGAAATGAACGTGGGAACCAAAATGACAGAGATATTAGGTAATCCTACAAAATACCCGATTTTCACCTCAAGCAGCGATAACGCAACTGTTAAATTTTCTGGTGTTGACCCATACCTTAGTAATTTTGGAACAACAACAGAGAGTGCCTTTACTTCAAGCGGAAGAAAGCTAACAACTCAACTAATCAAGATG
>CAYQPF010000128.1:0-14729 GCA_964419225.1 uncultured Candidatus Cloacimonadota bacterium
ATCATGGATATACCATCCTGGGCATTTCTAATACCCTGATTCATTGCGGATATTTCTGATCTCATACCTTCTCTGATAGCTAGTCCGGCAGCATCGTCTGCTGCTGAATTTATACGGAGTCCTGTGGATAATCTTTGTATTGAATCTCCCAGTCTGCCGTAAGATGCTTGTAAACTGCGGGACACTCCCTGTGCCATTAAGTTATGGTTTATTACGAGTGACATATTTTCCTCCTTGATTGGTAAATTGTTCATCCTTGACTTGGCTAAAATTTGGGATGGGAGTACGTACCTAGGCGATTACCTAACCAATCGGAAAGGAGAGGGCGTGTCTTGCAAGCAAATGCTCATTTTGCCGCAGTCATCTGAAATTTATCTTCTATTTTTTTATCCTAAAAGTTTCAATGCCATTTGTGGCAGTGAATTTGCCTGTGCCAACATTGAAGTTGCTGCCTGGGTTAGTACCTGATTTCTTACGAACTCAGTCATTTCAGTTGCTACATCAATATCTGATATTCTGGATTCAGATGCTTGGAGATTTTCTACCTTAGTTGTTAAACTTGATATTGTATTTTCCAAACGGTTCTGAATGGCACCTAAGTTGGCTCTAACATTTTCTTTTCTGGAAATTGCTGTATTCAATTGTTCCAAAGCTAACTGAGCTGCATGTTGAGTCGATACAGCTACTTTGGCATCACCAAAAGCTTCTCCGGTTCTTGCGAACAATGATCCGGTTCTGACATCTGCTATTCTCACAAAGTAGTAATCTTCCGCTCTGTCATTATCAGGTCCAAAATGGATTTTGAAACCACCGGTAATACCGCCATTAGCAGTAACTCGTCCGTTAGCTTCGATCCAACCGCTACTGTTCACCCAATTACTTTCTTCTGTATTTCCCCATACATTGTGTGAACTCCAATTTCCACCTGTTCCAGATGAAGAAACTCCTCCGTTCAGAAGTTTCAACCCATTGAAATCTGTTGCGGTAGCTATTCTGTCTATTTCCGCCGCCATAGCAGCAAATTCTGACTGGATGATCATTCTTTGGTCATTGGAATAAGTACCTGTTGCAGCTTGTTCTGCCAATTCCTTCATTCTGATTAACTTTTCATCAATAATACTTAAAGCACCCTCTGCGGTTTGAATCAGAGATACACCGTCCTGAGCGTTTCTTACGCCCTGACTCATTGTTGCTATTTCTGCTCTCATTCCTTCTCTGATTGCCAATCCGGCTGCATCGTCTGCTGCTGAATTGATTCTTAAACCGGTGGATAATCTTTCAATTGAACTTCCCATTCTCGCATAGGAGTTCTGCAGGTTTCCGGCTACCTGTGAAGCCATTAGATTGTGATTAATTACGAGTGACATCTTTTCCTCCTTGATTTGTCTCATGCATCCTTGCATTTTTTGTAATTAATTTAAAGGCCTTTCACCTTTATGGTTTTTGCGGGCTAACCACATACATCACATTATGTACTTTTTAAAGATCACTTATTTCACATTTTTCACATTCTTGCGAATCACTTTATCTATTGTTATTATCGGCTAAGCTGATAATAACTTTAGAACTAATTTTGGTAAAGAGTTGGCTTGTGCCAACATAGAAGTCGCAGCTTCAGCTAATACCTGACTCTTCATGAAATCAGCCATCTCTATAGCTACATCAATATCTGTAATATTAGAATCTGCAGCCTCAGTATTATCTACCTGATTCTCCAGATTCTTTAAAGTTATTTCCAGCCTGTTCTGCATAGCACCTAAATGAGATCTGTTAATGTCTTTGTACTGCATTGCTGAGTTTATCTGTTGAAGTGCTAATTGTGCCGAATGCTGGGTTGATACAGCCAGTATTTGACTTAATGTCTGAGTTTGTCCCAGAGTTCCAAATAAACCGCCTGTCGTCATATTGTCTATTTTTATGAAGTAATAATCCTGTGACTTTAAATTGCTATCTCCAAAATGAATCTTCAATCCCTTCTGAGTAGAATCCAAATCTGCTACATCTTTAACTGCATAATCAGTTAAATGCCATTGATTAATTCTTTGGCTATATCTGTTACCGGATAAATCTCCGGTTAGAAGCTTGATATCTTTATAATTTGTGGAATTGGCTATCCTGTCTATTTCTGAAGTAAGGGAAATAAATTCCGATTGGATCATTGCTCTCTGCTCTTGGGTATAAGTTCCGGTCGCTGCCTGCTCTGCCAATTCCTTCATCCTGACAAGACTCTCTTCTATTGTGTTCAATGATGATTCTGCTGTCTGAATTAATGAAATCGCTTCGTTTGTATTTTTGATGCCCTGACCAAGTGTAGCAATCTTACCGCGTAAAATATTTGAAATCGCGTAACCTTCAGGATCATCAACAGAACTATTGATCCTAACACCGGAAGATAATCTTTGGATGGAGGTAGATAAATTACTATAATGTGCCTGTAAGCTGTTGGAAGCTCTGAGAGCTGTTAAATTAGTATTAATGTTTAAAGACATCTTATCCTCCTTGATCACTTGCGGCATCCTTGCCTGACCTTTCAGAGGTGATGTCTCATCTCCTACTTAGTCGTATCTATGAAATGCGACCTCCCACCCATTACTGCATATTTTGAGATCGCCTTAACTCCATCATTCTGTTTGCGGATCTCAAATCTGATGTCTTCCCGCAAATTCTGAAGTTTCACACTATTTTCATCTTCAATCTTCATTATCTCTTTCACTTTAATACCTATTTCGGCGAAAAGCTCTTTTACTTTAGCACTTTTTTGATTTTCTTCTTCTATCTTCGTTAATAAATTGAAATTCACCGTCTTCTGTATATGCTCAATCGAATCCAATGCTTTGTCTTTCTCAAAATGATATGCATCTAACTCTTCAATTTCGTTATTCTGCAGACTCTCACTCTCCAAATTGGAATATTGCAAATAGTGCTGATATGCAGTATTCAAATCTGTTAATAAAAGAATATTAGCATCCAAATCTGCATTCGTCTCGTGTGTATGAGACAACATGTTCTCCAGTTCAATAATCTGTATTTCCAAATCTGCAAGTTTCGCTTTGGCTTGTGTTATGTCATGATCATTGAGAATAATGTCCTTTTCTTCCTGAGACAATTCAAAATTATTAACAATACTTATCATTTTGGTGAAAATGAACAATTCCAAATTTCGTTTTTTTAAGATTAATCGCCCTAACTCTGTTTGATACTGAGGTGTTGATATTTCCCTGCCTGAGAAATTGCCTTCTCCTGCCTGTTCATCTTGATTGCTTCGTTCGGAATCTTTACGATGGTAATGCTGCTGAGAATTTTGATTTTGCTCCTGCTTCGAATTAATCCTCAACATCTGCGGAGGAGCAACTTTGATAAAATCTCTTTCCATTCATTACTCCTATTATTACTAATTACCTGTTATACTTTTCGCATCCAGGACAATTATCTTTAGTTTTTTGTTCCTGGGTTAAAATACCCTTCTAATGCTGTCAGAAAATCCCTGTCTGTTAAACCCTTAACACACTTCCAATCCTCACACCTTCCATTCCAGCAGGGACTACAAGCCAAATCAGGAAGCAGCTTGACGCCTCTGTCGAATAAATCAATTTCCTGCTCACAACTTGGCCCAAAAAATACTATTACATACTTCTCTAAGGCTATCGACGCATGCATAGCCATCGTATCCCCGGTTATTACTATATCACAGAAATCAAGGTAAAGCAAACCTTTTCTCAATCCTTCACTCGTCGGTGTATTAATAACATGATGTTTCGTTCCGGCCATAATCTCTTCATTTCTTTCACTCTCTGCTTTACCGCCAAGCAAGGCAACCAATACATTCGGATACTTTTCATATATGGCATCTATTAAAGCAACATATTGTGATATCTCCAGCTTTTTCATCGGCAAAATCGGAGCACATCCTGTATTAATGCCAATTACTATTTTGTTCTCTGGATTTATTCTGTGCTTATACTCCATTACATAATTCTTCTCTTCCTCACTGAACTCCAAAAGATAAAAATCTCTCTTGTATTCCAAACCCCAGGATTCATGTAATATTTGCTGACCTGTCTGCTTATTCTTATAAAACTTCAAATCATCATCTAAACCAAGTTCGTAACTATAATTTGCTTTGTCATTCGCTGGCAATATCCGACCATAATCAGACAGAGTAAATCCATATTTATCTTTAGCATTTAATGATTTTAACAGTGATGAGGAATTCTGATTCTTATCACCATTATAAACTGCAGCAAAAGACATATTTTGCACAATAAGAATATTCTCAGGATTGTACTCAATTACCTTATCTAATAATGAATTGTTCTCCAACAAAGGCATAGCATTTTTTAAGGTGATCCAGTAAATCAATGATTCAGGATGCTTCCTTTTCAAGGGATGTAAAGCTGCAGTTGTCATCATAACATCACCCATCGCATCCAGATTTATGATCAGTATAATCTCCTTTACATCATCAAAATGTGGACAGTCAACACAACTCCTCTTATATTTACATGGCTTATAACCATTGAACAATCTGCATGTAATCTTATATTCAGACATCATTTTTCTCCAGATATCAGGGCAATTCTTTCACCCATCTTTACTTTTGTTTCATATCCTTCTGCGGAATTCTGAACTAAATCTTCATCAAATCTGATAGTATCTTTCTTAAATAATACTATTACAGTTGAACCCCCAAACTTAAAATAACCTTTCTCTTCACCTTTATCAAAGGGTTCATAGGGTGTGTAGGACTGTACAATCGTACCGACCATTGTCGCTCCTACTTCCATAAACAACACCTGTTTACTTTTCGTACTGTGGATAATCGTGTATTCTCTTTTGTTTTGGTAAAATATCTTCAAATTCTCCCTCAAAGCAATTGGCGAAACTGAATAGTATTTACCATTTATTCTCTTGGTCTTTTCCGCTTCTCCGGATACAGGAAAATGAAATCTGTGATAATCTGACGGAGCAAGACGAATGATCGCCATACTACCGTTTTGATAATATTCTGCCAGCTTTTTATCTTTAAGTAATGCCTCTAAAGAAAAAACTATCCCTTTAATCAAAAATTGGTTGGTGTCATTGATATTATCGAAAACAGTAATCTTTCCATCTGCAGGTGATATTATACTGTTTTCAAGAGTATCAATAGGTCTGGCACTTTTCTTGATCTTCCTCGTAAAAAAATCATTGAATGATGAGTACTGATAAATATTCCTGTTGTATTCTGACATGTCTATGTTGAACATATCCACGAATGGCTGAATCTTTTTTACAGAGTTCCTCTTATCCATCAGTCTTCCATAAAAATTGAACATCATCTTCCGCTTGGCTAATCCATTCAATGTGATTTTACCTACCGGATTTTGATATAACCAGCGAAGCCAGGCTTCTGCTGCTACTTTCTCCTGCCTTATTTCACTCGTATATCTTACCTTGTATAAAACAGGTGTGCTGTCCTTTGGTTCTTTAAATGCTATTAATCCCATAATTATTAATGTTATTAGTATTCCTATTAAAGCAAATTTTAGTGTCTTTTTCATAAAAAAACAGGGTTCCTTGCAGAACCCTGTCTCTTAACCTATTCTGCTGGAAAAGCATTTATAAGGAAGTTTATGTTTACACTGGACAAAATTGTCCCTACAAATAAACAAAAAACTATCAAAAGCTTAAAATAATCCTGTGCTTTCAATGTTCCAACCATCAATGGCTCTGGGGCCAAATATGCCGAAGCTCCATATAATTCTTCACCTATTAATGTATAATCACAGGTAGTAATAAAAAACGGAATCTGTGTCAATGCATCTGACCCGGCTATCTGAATTGCTCCAGTTGAATTACCCGTTTCTGTCATAATCAACGCCTCAGCATAAAACATTCCCATATAAAAATTTGTCGCTGTCTTTTCTCTCAACATTACACCATTTACACCGGCAACATAAGCAAACTGACTGTCAGCTACAAAGAAAACGTCACTGCTGTTATATGTATCAGGACGTCCTGCTTCATAATGTGCTTCCTTCACAATCTGCTGAGCCAATGGCAATACAATGTAATCACACACCGGCACAATAATTCTGGTGTCATATTCTGCTGCTTTCTTCGTGATATGCCCTAATATACATAATGCCGCAATAGTCGCTACATCACCTATACTGGACAATCCTGGTACATAAAGCATTGGTCTTCCCATTTCTGTCGCTCTGCCGATAGCATTATCAATTTCATCCAAACCTGCTATCGGTCTGATATACAAATCATGACCTCTTTGTGCTTTTTTGATTAGTATCCAAACAAAAATTCCAAAAATTATCGTCGCAAGCATCATAGGTACTGTGGTATAATCAAACCAGTTTGAAACCGGGAAAAATTCCTTCTTGCCATCTTCTTCTAAAAATGAGGTCTCCACAAAATGAGCTTTACCATCAGTTTTTACAATGCGGTATGAGAATGTTCTCTTGTTTTCTTCTCTGATTGAAGCCAGATAATCTATTCTTTCTTTATTGTTTGAAATAGCATTCGCTTTAGCCAAAATAGGATTATTTTTCGCAATATCAAGAGCCTGTGTATAATAATCAAGCTCTGCTTGTAATCCTTCTTTTTCTTCCGGTTTAGCTGTCTTTAGTTTTCCAGTTACTTCAGAAATTAGCTTCTCATACTTCTTGAGTTCATTACCTACTTCTTCACCATAAATTATGGTGCCGATTGTCGTCTCTTTCTTCTTGTCATATTCTACATCTATACTGGGATCAACCATTAAAAGATTCTTACTCAGATCGAAATCACTGATTCCTTTATAGATATATTGCTCATAAGGAATATTGTCATCATATACTCTCTGCATTGCACTAAATTTCTTAGCTGTGCGTTGCACAGGATCCGTCTTGGCCTGTTTGTATATAATATACCTGTAATCTAAAACTGCTTCTTTCTTGTGAAGTGTCAATTTCTCAGGTTTTAATTGCTTCATCTCATCATTGAATACAAGACTTTGGCTTAAATAAAAATTCTCACTCAATGTCTTACGACTTGTTTCAAACCCTATTTCCACCTTTAACCCATCATTGATCAGATTCAAAGATGGTAACTTTACTTCAAAAATCTTGTCTAAATAATGCTCGGTAACTTTACCTACCAAATTATTGGTCTTGTCATATATATTAAAATATATCTTCTCTATTTTATAATCCTCATTGGAAGTATAATCATAATTTAAAATGATTTTCGTATGATCCTTTGATGCAAATGTTACATTTGTAACAAAAGCTATCGGTGTTCCAAAAAGAATTTGATTATAATCACCTTTATCATTGGGTTTATCTAATATCCTGAATTGTGGCAATGCCGGAAGAGATGCACTGCTTATCTTATCTGTTGAAATTATCTCGGAAAATGTTTCAACACCACTATAATCAGCTAACGAAAAAACAAAACAATAATTATCCATTGCATTGCTGTCTATACTGTAATTAATCTTATTCTTCACATCTACTATCTTGTTGCTGATCACATTTAAGGATACTGTTGTTGGTGATGGATATGGATATGATGTCGGAGTTGTATATATCAGTTCAGCCGGATTAGCAACTTCAGCTGGTACTTTGTCTGTCACTTTACCCGCATTTTTTAAGTTCTTCTGTGCTTCTGTCAAAGCGATGTACTCAAGATATTTCTTGAATTGCTCCTGCTGATCCTTTTTCATTATATAAATATTGTGACTGGCAATATCATCCTTAAATAAGGGTAAACTAAACTCAAACTGCAGCTTATTCTTGTCCTGAACAAAAGCAGAATAAAATTCCTTCGTCTTCTCAGGAGCATTGTCATATGCAATCCCTTCTACAATCGGACAATATTGATGGTACTTTCTTGTTTCATCTACTGCGATTACAGAATAGTAATACTTCTTCCCGGGAAGTACATTAGCATAGATCCCTTCAAATTGTCTCAGATAAAGACCAGCATAAACCGTGTTATCTTTGTCAATCTTCTTGATTATTTTCTGCGTTTTGTAATAAAACTCTTTTTTCCCGATTTCTGCTAATGTCGAATAACGCGAAAATAACGGCCCAACTACTTTTAAATCCCGCGGAATTGCCTGATATATCGGACTGTTGGCCTTTTGCCCTTTCTCTCTTTTAAGCTTCGCCGGTGAGTAGATGTTGACAAATTCCCGGAAATCTTTGTCATAAAAATACATTTCTTTTGATACTACACCTGCTAATGGATCTACATCCATTTTGCCCAAATAAAACAAGGAATCTTTGCTGACTCCCCGATAAACCCTATACTCAATTATATGCTTATCCTTGGGTAATGGTGTCCATTTCAGAAGTAACCCTGATCCGTCATCGTTCGGAATATCTTCTATCTGAAAATTCTTTACTGTATAATCAGCATCCTTAACCGAAAATAAACTGATTATAAAAAACATTGAAATGACTATTAGAAAACCTTTTTTTAACATATTTTCTCCCTGCTATACAGTCTGTGTGCCGAAAAAGTGAGTATCTCAATTGAGATACTCACTCAGAAACTCTACTTAATTATGTGCAGCACATCTGCGATTAAAAACTGGATTCTTCCAATTAATAAGGAAATACGTGCCATAACTGTATAACCGAAAGATGCACCAAAACCTATCATCATATACCAAATACCAATCTTGGTAATTTTACCATAGGTCCCTGTATGTGCCTTCGAAAAGAAAAAGTACATCAAAATTGTGATCGTACCGATAAACACCAATAAAATATTCAGATTCTCAATGGGAATCATCGCCCCACGCATCTGAACTAATACACTCGCATTCATCGACAACGGTACTCCCATACCTGTCAAAGCCATTCCAAAAGCTATCGGATATCTCGATAACCAATTTAATTTACGATTGAATGTAAACAAATATAGGAAACCAATTGCTGCCGGAATCAACAACACCAATTTGTGCTGAAGAATGATCGGCACATATACGTAAGGAATAAATGCCTGCTCATATGTTAGGGGTATTGCATAACCTGCGGTTACTCCCACAAACAAATACTCGGCAAATTTGTAAAACGGATTGTCTTTGTAAAGGAAGGAGAATATGCACAAAGTCAAAAATGCCGCGACCCAATTACTTATTACTTCAAACATGTTTCCTCCTATTGTTCCTTTTTACTATTAAATTTTTGCACAAAATAACCAATGTTTCCCACTACGATGAATATAATCATCATCATATGAGCCACTGACTGTGCATTCATACCAATACGAGCCTGCTTAAACTTATACAAAATACTGGAATCTGTTATATTAGGATACTCTGTTTTAGCTATTTCTTTGGAAAATTCTCTGCCTTTTGCCGCAAAAACATCTACCAATTTCTCGTATTCTGCAGCACCTTTAAGTCCTGCTAACATACCAATTAACTGACCTGTCTGTAAATAAGGATAATTATCAGCTGCCATTACCGCAGTTACACCCACACCAACATTTGCACCGTATTTGGTTCTGGCATAAGTAATCCAGGCTCCACCAGCTGCTGATGCAGAAAATTCTACGATTAAATTCATTTCATTATAATTTTTCACATCTTTCATGATAGGAAGATTAGCTATCTTCCTGCCTTCTGCATCAATATCTACGGCTTCAGAAATATCTTCACCCATTCCCAGCATAATGGGAAGCTGAAGTGCTCCTACTTTGAAACCAAAATTACAATAGTTTTCACCCGACTTGATCTTCGGATACTCCTCTTTCACCGTATTGATCGCATAATCAATAATAGGTGCTGCAGGTGGATAAAAACATATTGTGAACACTTTGATGTTTCTCTCAAAACAATGTCTTAATATCGCTACTTCCATCGGAAAAAGCTCAGGCATTGTCGATGCATCATGTGATATACACAATAATACTGCTCTGTCTGATCTTCCTGCATAGGAATCTATCATTTGATATATATTCTCGGTTGTGTCCGTCGTATAAGTCTTGGAATTAAACGGAATTAACAAGGGGATAATAACCGCTAACGCGACTATAATATAAATATACCTTCTATCTAATGCTTGCATTTTTTGCCAGAAATTCATAACTCCTCCTTTATTCTCCGCCACCGAGATATGATCTTTCAATACCCAGAATAATTCTGAGTGATGTAGCTACCATTCCCAATCCAACACCCAAAGCTATACCTCTCTTTGCTGCCAAATTTGGTACATTCAAAATCCACGCTGTAATATCATTGATTCTTTCACCAAACATTGATACGCCTACTGGTACCTGACCTAACATCACTACAACTGCTGCTATTAACAACACCGTAGCTTCCGCTGATCTCGCTCTAAATGCCTTGTACGCTGCTGACGCAATATAAAATGCCAACAAAGCAAACATCGTTGAGCCCATCGGCATCTGCACATTCTTGAACAACCACATATAAGGTGTTCCTTCCTGGGTACCCCACATAAATCCTGAAAATGCCGTAAAATACATCGATACCAATGTGATTATACTATACTGCCAATTCGATATTCTTCTCTGTATCCTTATTGTATGAGACATCGTAATACTCATAATACCCAATATCACTCCAAATGGTGACATCGCTTTCATCCAGTCCATATACACAGTAAAAAAATCTTGGGATATCTTGTCTGGTATAAACGTATATGCCATAAATACAAAACCTAAGACTATTACTATTATTAACGGAATCGTTCTCTTCATTAAATCCTCCTATTTTTCGGGGAATGCTTGTATTAAAAATGTTAAGTGACTCGTTGACAGAATCGTACCACAAACAACAAAAACCATTATCAGGAAACTCGCATAATCTGATGCCTTGAGTGATCCTAACATTAAAGGCTCTCTCGCCATATATGCAGAAGCCGCATATAATTCCTGCCCAATTAAAGTATAATCACAGGTTGTTATAAAGAAAGGTATTTGTGTTACAGCATCGGTTCCGGCTATCTGAATAGCTCCGGTCGAACTTCCTGTCTCTGTCATAATTAATGCCTCAGCATAGAACATTCCCATATAGAAATTCGTTGCTGTCTTTTCTCTGATCATTATTCCGTTAACACCAGCTACAAATGCAAATTGTGCATCTGTTAAGAAGAAAATATTGTTTCTGTCAAATGTGTCAGGTCGCCCAGCTTCATAATGAGCTTCTCTCACTATTTCCTGTGCAATCGGAAGTACTATATAATCACGACAGGGTACTAATATCTTCGTGTCATATTCAGCACATTTCTTGGCTACTCTGCCTAATATTGATAATCCCGCTAAAGTCGCAACATCACTGATGCCTGATAACCCGGGTACGAATAAGATCGGACGACCCATCTCTGTCGCTCTGCCTATCGCATTATCAATCTCCTGAATACCTGCTATCGGTCTGATATAAAGATCATGACCCTTCTTGGCTTTGCCTATCATAACATATAATATTAAACCAAACAGAAGTGTCGCAATCAACATCGGAATCTTGTCCTTGTAAAACCAATTGGATTGTGGTAAGAAATATGCCAATTTCCCATCCTTATCCACATATTCTATCTCAATGAAATGACCCTTGCCATCTGTCTTGACAAACTTATAAGCAAAAGTTCTCTTCTCACTTTCTCTGACCTTAGCTATAAACTTCATCCTCGCTTTGTCACTAGTTAAAGCATTAGCCTGCTGCATTAACTTATTAGACTGGATCAGCTTCAACTGCTTCTCATACTGTCCAATAATTGTTTTGCACTGCATCTTGTCTGATTCAGTTTTCAAAGTATCCATCATTGTCTGATACTTCTTGATATTCTTATTTATCTTATCAGTTTCTTTCTTGATCTCTGATAAATAAATTACTGTTCTCATTGCTACTTTATTCTCTTTATCATAAGTAAAATCTGTGCCATTATCTACTAAAAGCAATTGCTTCTTGGCATCATATTTCTCTACACCTTTGTAGTAAACTGTCTCATATCTGATATTGTCATCTATTTCTCGCTGAGTCCCGCCTACACTCTTGGCTAATCGATAAATCTCTGATGACTCAAGTCTCTTATATATATAATAACGATAATCTTTCAAAACTTCATTTTTTAGCTTTATGTCGTCTGGTCTTAAACTCTTTAAAACCTTGTCATATACTAAAGCCTGTGTAAATGCATAATCTGCACCTACATCTTTATTGCACTTAATCTTGATCTTAACAGTATATTTCTTCTTCTCAAGATCTGTTATTGCTTCTTTGAACTTGATAAAGATCTTCTTGTCCAAAAAGAACTCATTTACTTTGCTGATTAATACACCGCTCTCATCATAAAATTCAAAATCAATATCAGTCAATTTATAAAGCTTATTGCTGATATAATCATAATTCAAGATCAATACTTTTTTGGAGTTGTCTGCAAATGATACTTTTGTTAAATATACCACAGGCTTGCCCCAGGATACTGTTATGTAATCACCCTTGTCATTATCTTTGTCTGTAATACTAACTTCTGGTAATTCTGGTAACTGATTGCTGGTTATTACATCTACCTCAGGTATTGTACTGAATACTTCCTTCCCGGCTATGTCCACAACAGATAAAACAAACTGATATTTGTCTATATCTGCAGGATTCAAAGTCGCATTGATCTGAGCTGCAGGATCTGAAATAACTCCCTTGCTTATATCAATTATTGCTGTTGTTGTGTAAGCATAAGGAATCGCTGTCATAGCATTATGAATTAAGATCCCGGGATTCGCTACAGGCTTGGATGGTAAAATCTGATACTTGGGATCCAATATCTTCATCTCTGTATCAATCAACATCTTGTTGTTCTGAGCTACATATTGCGTGAATTGTGCTATCTGAGTCTTGGCAATAGCATAAATTCTCGTATAAAGAATATCATCTTTATATAATGGGAATTCCCACTCAAATTGCAACTTCCCTTTGTCTTTCACAAATACTGAATAGAATTTGGCTGGACTTTCCGGAAGATTTTCTCTCGCTATTCCTTTCGCAATTGAAGCATAAGGATAAAATCTGTTCGCTTCATCTACTGCAACTACTGTATAATAATAAGGAAGATCAGGTAATAACTTCTTTACCATCATGATCTGAGCTACTTTTAACCCAGCCATCTTGGTAACTTCGTCTTTCTCCTTATAGTCATATGGATGTGTTCTGAAATAAATCTCATCCTTGTTGACTACTCCCAATATATTATACTTGGTTAACATCGGGCCGGTTATGTTCAAATCTCTGGGAATACTCCTGTATAAAGGACTTCCCGCTGGTTGCTTCCTCTCTTTCTTAAGCTTGCCAGGTGATTGTATATCGACAAATTCATTGTAATCCTTGTCGTAATAATACATCACATCGCCAGATACTCCGGTCTTGACATTTACCTGGATCGTCCCAATTAAAAATAACGAATCTGCACTAGTACCGCGATATACACGGTATTGTATGATCCGCTTTTCCTTGGGTAAAGGTTGCCAACTAATCTTCAAACCACTACCATCATCGTAAGGTATGTCTTCCACCTTTAAATTCTTGACTATATAGTCAGAATCCTTTGCGGCTGAAAGAGATAGTGGTAAAAGACCAATTAATAAAAGAAGTAAAAACAAATTCACTCCAATCCTCTTTGCGTTTGATCTCATACTTGTCTCCTTAATTTATTCTTAGCTATGACTTAGAATCATCTTTTGCCCTGCACTTCTGCAATGTCCCTATATTTGACTACTATGAGCCAACATAAAGCTATTAACAATTCCTTTGTAATCTGTAAATTGTCAAATAATTTTTCTGCATATCAGCAGTATTCCTGAAATCTCCACCTTTTTCTTATTATCCTCGCAATATTTGTTCCATTATTCTATCTCAAACCAACTTCTCCTCTACCCTTAATCCTACTTCTTCAATCCTTCCCCCCCACTAACAACTAACAACTATATTGTCCATTGAATCCATTTAATCTATTTTGCCCATAATCAATTTCCATTCTAAACTTTCTCTTACCAAATGTTTAAGTTGACAAAATTTTACTTCGTTCTAGTTTCGTTCAAAATATTTAAAGGTAGTTACCAATATGAAAAAAATTATGCTCGTTCTTTTTATCTTTTCGTTATCCCTCTGTCTATTTGCCCAAATGACCGTCACCATTGGCTCAGACACCGCTGTTAACAGCTCCACATCTTATCCTGCTCCCTATGGTAATTACTGTAAAAACGGCAAAACACAAATACTGCTTAAAGCCTCAGAACTTATATCTGCTGGAGCTTCAGCCGGCTCTATCTCAAAATTAGCATTCAAAAATGCCAACACGAATAACTCTGGTGCCTACCCAAATTTTACCATAAAAATGAAACATACTAACCTGTCTTCTCTAACTGCTGCCTTTGACATGACTGGTTTTACTACAGTTTATACTAATTCTTCTTATTTGCCTATAGTAGGTTGGAACACCCATACTTTTTCCACCCCTTTCGTCTGGGATGGATTATCAAATATTCTGCTGGAAGTTGTTAATGATCCTTCGACATCATATACCTATAACGCTTCTTCTTATTACACAGCAACAACAGGAACCAATACTGTAAACGAATTCCATAGTGATACTGTAATTGCTACAGCCAGTACAACAGGCCAAGTCTCTATAAACAGACCAAATGTTCAAATTACTTTTTCAACAAACAACATGTCTTACAATTCTTCTATTTTTACACAGCTGAACGAAGTTGGTTTTCCAATTGGG
>CAYQPF010000129.1:0-14729 GCA_964419225.1 uncultured Candidatus Cloacimonadota bacterium
ATTTTATCTAAATAATATAATAGCTATAGCATTCTGGCATTATTCATGAGATGGCAGAATACTTTATGAAAATTACCTATTTCAGATTGAGACAGTCCCTGTAACAATTCTTCCATTGTGTCATCTACTGCTTTCTTATATTGATCAATGACCTGATTTCCTAATTTGGTAATAATCAGGAAATTCTTGCGTTTGTCTTTCGAATCGACAACTCTTTGGACGAGTTTTTTTTCTTCTAATTTATCAATGAGTCTTAGTATGGCAGATTTGTCTTTCCCCATCATTTCTGCCATATCCTTCTGTATTACCTCATTTTCTTTAATCCTGATGGCATATAATAGGCTAAATTGTTCTGGCGAAATCTTTATTTCTACTTGTTTGAGTTTATCAGAACGTTTTTTTAATGCATGAAATACGTTACGCATCATTTTTCCCAATTCTAATAATGATATATACTGATTTTCCATACTTTTATTTTAAATGGATTAATGTAAAAATTATTCTTTTATATCAACAACTTTCAAGGATTTTGAACCGTCTGGCAATAACTCCTGGATATACAGCGACGGCACAGTTGTAGCCAGCGAGATCTTAACAACAAACGGCGAAGCAGGTGTTGCAGCTCCACTCGCGACAAGAGATCCCTGGTCCAGTTGAGAACTATTGAATATTCTTATTACACGAATCGAATTGTCTGCAATTCCTGTGGAAGAAGTTACTTTGACTGTACAAGATAGTTCCTTTATGGTTTTCCAGTCGAAGTCTTTTGGAATCCCTCCTGAATTCAGATCAGAAGTATCAGCCGGGTTTAGATTTACACAACTTTGCGTAATCCAAAAAAATAAAAAAAGAAGCAACAATAAGTTGGATCTGCCTGAAAGCCTTTTCATAAATTTTATATTTAGCATTTCAAAAATTCCTTTTGTAGCGCCAAATGTGATGAAATGCAACTCCTGCTTCAATTTCTCAAATCACTAAATCATTTCAAGGACAAGCGGATTTAAAGTTATAACAAAATATTTGATTTTTCCAAATTTTTATATGCCTTCAAATAATTATTATACTAATTTTTAGAATCACTTTGCTGCAGTTTTTAGTAAAATTAATTAACATAATAATTTGTCCTTTACTAAAAACTGCAGCAGAGTAATCTAACTAAGTGATTAATACCTCACTTTTTATATATTATTATCTTCTCTCTCTGTATGCAATGTCAACTATTTTTGCAAAGCCGTTCCACTTATTTAATTCGGTAAGCGAATTTGAGGTGTTGTTGACTTTCATAATTCTAACTGCTCCTCCCGATTTTCCCAGAGAACTGTTATATGAGCCAATCACCAGATTATACTGAGAATCAATAAAATCTTGCGTAAAACTCTTTGCATAGGCCAGATCGTTTTGGATCAAAATAAACTTAAGCTTTGTCACTGTCTCTCCGGCAGGTAAAGTTAAAACTATATTTGTACTATTAGTGCCTCTGTCATAACTATATACCTTGTTCCCAACAGCATAATAGGTAAAAGCATATTGAGAGCTAAAGGCAAAAGTTGAAGCCTTTTCAAATTCCGGAGCTGAAACATTATTAATTAATGAGTGTTGTCCTATTGCATATACCGAAGGATAATTCAATCCATAAATATGCCTTTTGCCTGAATTATCCTGCATCACTGCAAAAGTCACCCCTCCGGAGAATCTTGTGCTCTCCATATATACCATATCCATTCCTGTCTGATAGCTGAATTTCTTTTCATTTGCAGGAGGATCTTGCAACGGTGTTGTAATTTGCGAAGAGGCAGAAGATTGAGATGACCATCCAATAAACCTTTTGTTATCCTTATCATAAAAGAGAGCTGAACTGACAGATCTTCCTGTTCCGGTTCTATATTCATTTATCCCAATAAATGGAGCTAGCTTATACTCTGTTTTAGCTCCTCTTACTGTTGTATTAATAGGGTCCTGGTAAATTGCTCCAGAAACTCCACCATAGAGGCAAAAAGCATTTCCCTTATCCGACACAAACAGATTATTACCTCCTCCAAAAGCAGATGTATAGTAAAAACAGACAGGATTATCTTCCGGATATTTACCAGTAAGGAAGTTCGAATATTTAATATTTGAAACAGAGATGTCTTTATTGAAAACAAATGTCTGTACATCGGGTATATATGTCCCTGCTCCCGTCATTATTAATATTCTGTCTCCCGGATTTGCATATAAAGATGGATGAAAGCAGACTCCATAGGCTTTCGGGAAATTCGGAAAATTTCTGGATGCAAACAAATCGTATGCAGCTACATATTTATTTGTACCCAATTTTGAAATAAAATCCATTCTGACTCTTGTCTCTTCACCCTCTTCACAAAGCACCAACCATCCCTCATAAGTTGTTGATGAAACTTTCAGGTTTGTTGTGGCTATAGTTTCTATCCCTGTTCTTTTATCTTTTATTGAAAACCATAAGATATATGTATTCGGCGTCAGGTTAGCAATTGTGTCCAGATCTCTGTTTCCTCTCGGATTGAACAATAACCATGAACCACTTTTAGGTGTACCACTGTTTACCCTTCCACCAGATGAATATTCCAACATGTATTTATATTCAAAATTAGGATTGTCGGCCTTTATTTCTCCCTCTTCCGATGAGACGATCTTCGGGTTTATTGTAATTTTATCCGCATCTCCCAAAACTTCTATCAAATCCGGGATGTTAGAAATAGTAATTTCCGTTTTTACTTTATAATTATAGTTTCCCAGGTCTTTATAGCAAGAGACCAATAGTACGGCAGAAAAAAGTATGATTAATATTTTACTAAGTTTCATAATAACGCAGTTTAATAAATTATTGAATAAGGATTTGGCAATTGCATATTTGAACCATCACCCTCCTTTACAGGAGTTTTCTTGTCTGCCATTTGCTGAAGATATGACTGAACAAATCTGGCCACATAATCAAAACGTCCTCCTGCAACCTTAGAACCGGCCATTCCTGCTGTTTTCCAATCAGATGGAGTCCAACCTGCTACATCATTGACAACCTTATATTTTTCAGGTGTCCATGTTCCAAAGTATGGTGCTGCAAAAGACCAGTAAGACGGCATTGTGTAAATCTCGGCAAAACGAATTACATAATAACGTGAATCTATTGTCCTTACATTTTGATTCCACACATTTGTCGCCTTATACTCTGCAATGTATAATTTAAAGTACTCATTTTCCTCCAACATTAACTTTATTCTGAGAGATGTTTTAGTTAATTTTTCCGTACGTATAAGGGTAACCGGTATATTTGCCTCAGACTTGCCCGCCGGTAAAATGCATTTAGTATAGTCAACTGTAAAGTCAGAACCCTCTATTGCTGTAGTTTGAATAGGATCATTCACAATTTTTATAACAAACGGGCGATCCTTATCCGAAAGATTCCCGAACGTTCTTACTAAGACATTAATAGTTGATGATTGTGCATTTACCCCCGCAAAACTATATACAGTAGAATCTAAATATGTTACATTCGGCGTTCCAACAGTATAGCTGCCTGTCCGTTGAAAGTATATACCTGAAGTATTATCTTTCTCTCCGGAATATGTAATCAATTGATCTTCACTACAAGAGATCAAAAAAACAATTATGCTAATTAGGATATATTTTATGTTTTTCATGATATTTATATTTTACTATCTTATTGAGACCTCATTTTTAGGCATAGGAAACACACCTCTTGCGTCACTAAAAGTATAGCTACTGGTATTATTCCCATTATCTGTATTTAATATATTTGTGTTCTTGCGCTTATAGTAAAAAAACAACTGCCCTTCACCAGCAAATTCTCTGGTATATTCATTTTTCAATTTACTGTTAAGATCAGTAACAGAAACTACGTTAAAAGGAGTAACTCCTCTTTTTACCCTAATAATATTCAGGTAATCGTATGCTTTTACTAAATCTGTCTCACATTCAGCTGCTATATAATAAGCCTCTGAAATTCTCATAAGAGGATAAACAGTCGCATGGAACAATTCATTGTTTGAAATATCCATATATTTGACAAACATGAGATTTGTGTTTCCAATTGCATTCGATGCTGCCCATTGAGACTGATATCTATAATCCTGAGTTTCATTATTAAACAAGTTAGCAGCAACAAAAGTAGACCTTGGTTGAAGCAGATTTGTAGTAGTGCCCTCAGGAGAAAAATTATTCTTGAATATTAATCCTCTGTTCTTGTCGTAAAAGCCGAATAACATCTCTGTGGAAAATGTTCTGTCAGGAGTTGAACTGTTACCTAATAGTTTAGAAGGATCAGCGAATGGAAAATGGCTGGCTACTGCCGGGTCATTAAGTAATAGTCGAGTAACCTCCAATGCCTTTAAGTTGTCGCCCGAATATAATAATACTCTGGATGTTAACAGTAATGCCGAATAGTAATTGAATCTCAGTTGTCGGTATCTGTAAATGTCTTCGTACTTATCAGTTTCAGTTCTGGGGTTGTTCATTACACCATCTAAAATGATAGGATCATTGTCTTTAAGAAGTCCGATTGCTACATCAATATCAATTATGATTTTCTCAACAACTTCGTTTGCCGGCAATAATGGCAGTGTGGAAGCATGGCTTAAGGTATTGTAAGGTATAGAGATCCCATTTGGATTCTTCACATATATCGGACCAAAACAACGCAACATGTCAAAATGGAGAAAAGCCCTTGCCAATAATCCTTCAGCTTTAATAATTGAATAGTCTCTTAAGGTAAGTAACGACTCTTTTTTCTCTTCGCAATTTTTGATCAGCACATTGCAGTTTAAAATTGTATTATAAGCCGTAGTCCATATTGCTTGTAGAACTGGTTCAACAGAAGCATCTGAATACAAGAATGATGATGCCTTAAGGCCAAAATCATAATTTGCGTTTATTGTATAACGCTGAGCTACGATATCGATCAGTTCCCATGAGAGTCGCTTTCCATATAAATTATCGGAACTGATATTGTTATATACTCCATTCAATGCCGTATAAAAGCCTCCTTTAGTTGAGAATAATTGTTCTTCAGTTTGTCTGTCAATCGGCTGTAAAGAGAGCCAATCCGAACATGACTGTAATGTTAAGCTTGTCAAGGCTATGACAAAAACATATATACTATTAATTTTCATTGCACTATGATTTTAAAAAGTTAAGGATATAGAAAGTGAAAGTGAACGGGCAAAAGGATATGTAATACCCCTTTCTGCTTTAATGGTAGATATTCTGAAAATATCATTCATATATGCATTTACTCTCAAACTACCTATACCATAAGTTTGTTTTAATTTTTGACCATAAAACTCATATCCTAATCGCATTGATTCTAAAACAATAGAATTGTCTTTCTGAATAAATCTGGACGACATAGGCGTGCTTAAAGAATTCGCAATATCCTTAAAATGCGCTACATCTCCAGGCACCTTCCATCTTTCATATAACGCTCGCTTATCTTGATTGTAGTTCAAGCCGGCAGAACTTATATTTTCCACTTTATTGAATAGTGCGCTATTATACGAATAACCTCCTGCACGATATCTAAAATCAAAATTTAAGCTAAAGCCTTTGTAATTTAAAGAACTACCCAAAATTCCCTCTATTTTTGGGCGTGAGTTACCTATTATGATCTCATTTTCATAGCTATAATCATATGTATAGGAACCATCTTTTTTCTTAAAAATTTCCCGACCGGTTGACGGGTCTATACCTGCAGAACGAACTGCCCATAGAGCATCCGGATCTGCTCCGTCAAAATATCTTTTTAATGAATTATTAAACTGACCTAATTTGTTTATTTCATTCAGACTGCTGCCCAGATTTCCCAATTTAGTTTTAGATGAACGAATATTTGCCCTGACGCTCAAGGTAAATCTCTCTGCTGGTTTATATATCAAAAAATATTGGGCCATTGCAGTAAATCCTTGTGATGTTTGATTACCTAAATTTGTATAGGCCAGTGTAACACCTGCAGAAGATGGCACCGTTATTGATACTAAAAGAGGATCCGTAGTTTTATGATAATAGTCAGCTACTATGTTTAGCTTATTATTCATAATTGTTAAATCAAAACCGACATTTTTGTCCAAAGTTTTTTGCCAACGCAGATCAGGATTGCCTAATGTATTGATATTGGTACTCATTCCAAAATAGTTGACAGCGTTAAAATTGAATTTATATGTAGTCAGGGTCATATATGAAGAAAAATTCTGATTCCCCGGATTACCAACAGAACCTCTAATCTTAAGCATCTTAATTCCCTCAAAGTTGTTTTTTATAAAGGACTCCTTATGTATGTTCCAGGCTAAGCCAAGTGACCACGTTCCCGCAAACTGTTTAGTAGACCCAAATACAGATGAACCATTCAGCCTGTAGTTTAAATCCAGATTATATTTATCATTATAAGAGTAACCTCCATTAATAAATCCACTGATACTTCTGGACTCAGATTGTGCATAACTAGGAGTACCTCCTTCTGGGAATCCCTTTGCAAAAGAGGGATAAGTAAAGTCTCCCTGAGGAAATCCTTTTACTGTATATCCCTGGCTTAATGTACTGTAGGAATTTAAATTCCCCCCTGCAACAAGATTTATCCTGTTCTTTCCTATCACTTTTGCATATGTTGCAGAAAGTTCTCCTTCCACTCTTGAGCTTTTTGAATTACTATAATAATAAGCTCCTTTATTTAATATATCTTCCGTATCGAAACGAGTATCGTTTGGGGAGATGAATTTATCCTGGTCCACTGTATTGTATGTTATCCCAAATCTACCCCTGATTTTAAAAAACTCTACCGGTGTAAATTCTGCCATAAAGAAATTTGATAGGTTAAATTCATTATTTTTATCTCTACTCCCTACATTATCGTTCCACATTGGGTTAGAAGCCTTAAATAAATCGTTGTTTTCAAGCCATTTAGACAACTCTCCGGATTCATTGTATTTTGAATAATATGGATTTGCATTAACATATTGGTTAAAGGGAACTATCGGATCCTGAGTGTTAACTGTTCCTATTTGCAACTTATTTGAAAATTGAAACTTTGCAATTCGATAAATAATATCCAAGTTTCCTGATAAGTTGTCTCTTTTGGAATCCTTCATAACACCGGTTACTCCATTATAAATTGCTCCTAAGCCAAAAGTAAAACCACCGTCACCGCCCTGTGCATAAATCGAATGTCGTTGATTAAATCCAATTCTTAAGGGTTCCGATAACCAGTAGGTATCAATCCCTCTATATATGTTTTCCAGCTTCTCATTATACAATCTGTTCATAAGTACCTCATTTGCAGCAGACCATTTAGTTGAATTCAACATATATCTTCCCGCCATCCTTTCAAATTCTAATTTTTCTGTAGAATTCATCATATTATAACTCGTCAGGTCCGGGATGGAGACATTGAATGAACCATTATAAGTAAATTGCAATTGACCGGCAGTAGGTTTTATTGTCTCAACAACAACAACTCCATTGGCCGCTTTTGATCCATAGATTGCTGTTGAAGCAGCATCCTTTAAAATTGTGATCGATGCAATTCTATCCATATCCAGGTCATATATTGCTCTTAAAGACGATTCGAAACCATCTAAAATAAACAGCGGCTGATTCGGGTCTTCCGCCAATTCATCTCTTACACCAATTAAACTGGATTTTCCCCTGATTTCAACATCGGGGAGCCTGTTTGGATCTGATCCGATTAAGTTATTCTCTATAAGTGCAAAAGAGGGGTCTAAAGTTTTTAAACTTTGAATTATATTATTATTTCCAACTGCTTTTAATTCACTCCTTGAAAAACTTGATGCAGACCCTGTAAAATCTTCCCTTTTACGTGTAAAGATTCCTGTGACAACAACTTCCGATATTACATCTGCAGCCTCTTCCATTACAACTTTAATGTTGTTAGAAATATTTCTTACAAGAACTTCTTTATTTTTCATGCCAATGAAAGAGAATTCTAATACGCTCGAGACAGAATCCTGCAGTGAAATTTCAAATTTACCTTTTTCATCTGCAGCAGTACCATTAGAGGTCCCTTTTACAATAATTGTTACTCCCGGAAGGTATAATCCACCGGCATCCATTACAATTCCGGTTAAATGTTTGGTTTGTTTTGCAGCAGGCATTTTTACCCTCTTGACAACTATGGTTTTATTAGATATCTCATATGAAAAACCCGTGTTTTTCAAGAAATAATCCAATACATTTTCTACAGTAGCCGATTCAAAAATCACATCCTTGTGCGGAATTGCATCAAGTCCTAAATCACTATAAATAAAGCTATAATCATATTTAACTTTAATTTCGTTAATAAGCTGTTTTATACTTACATTTTTAAGATTAATACTTGCTCTGGGTTGTTGAGCAAAAAGGGTTTGATTAGCACATATTATGAGAAATAAAGATATTATCATTAACGCTTTTGGAAAATGACGCCAATTCTTCTTTCTCAATACGAGATAGCCAAATGGGTTTTGTTTCATAATTTAAATTTTAGATTCTTTAGTTTGATTTATTCGGTTAGTTAATTATTTGACAACTATGGTATTTATATTTCCTCCGTCTTTCAATAACTCAAATTCAACTCTGTTTGTTTTTTCCATTAACTCAACTATTTGCTGAAAATTATTGTATTTGGTTATGTTAATTGAAAAAGGAATGGCCTCATCTGCCTTATCATTAAAAATCACATTGATTGAATATATCCGACTTAGATAATTCATTATCTCCTTTAGTGATGTCCTTTCAAATACTATTCTTCCATCTTTCCAGGAAGTATAGAGATCTACGTTTACTTCACATATTTTTATATCCTTAGTTTTGACATCCAATATTGCCTGCTGTCCCGGGATAAGATCATAAGAATTATTTCCTGAAATTATTTTAACCTTACCCTCAATTAAGGTTGTCATTACATTCTCATCATCTTCAAATGCATTAACGCAGAAAGAAGTCCCTAAAACCTTTATTTGCATTCCATTTACTTCAACTATAAATGGCCTTTTCTCATCTCTGGATACTTTAAAAAATGCTTGCCCTTTTACAGATACCTTTCTAATATTTTTGCCAAATACCTCAGGGTACGACAATTCAGATTCCGAGTTTAAATACACTACAGTACCATCTGAGAGAATTACATTATAATCACTTGCTCTCGGAATTATAATTTTGTTAATCTTCTCACTATCCCCATAATTATTAATACCATACTTTAATGTATCTCCTATTCTTACCGCATTTAGATTATTAAGAGTTTCTTCGCTCAGGGTGCTCTTTTTTTCTAAATCAACAGTACTTCCGTCAGACAAAACCAGTAAAGCCTTAGGCCCATGATATGATATTGAAGCTAACAGTTTGTCTCTCTTTGTTGTTGAATCAATATTGCGGCTTGTAATATATAATGTCACTCCAATGATAAGAGGAAACACAATGATTGCTGCATACTTTAAAAACGACTTAATATGGAACCTCTTCTCGTTTCTAACTGTTCTTTGCCTTATTAATTGCCACTCCTTTTCATTTAATGTATCACTTCTCTTAAACCGCTTTATGCTATTTCCAAGATGCTCCCAAGAGGTCATCCTCTGGAAAATCTCCTCATTTTTAGCATCTTTATTACGCCAGTTATTTAATTCATCTGTTTCCTGTTCAGTAATGTTACTTGTCAGAAAAAGCAAAATGAGTTTTTTTATCTTTTCTCTCTCTTTTGATTCCATATATCCTCCTTGTTAAATAGAAACACCAAGCACTAGGCCTGGTGTAATAGTAATTATATATATATTTTTTTTAAACAGAGATAAATAGCAATAAACTTAATATTCTATTCATTCTTTCTCTTATAAAATGATTCGCATTATTCTTATGCTTTTTCACAGTATTTATTGATATGTCCAGTTTCTGTGAAATTTCTTCATGACTCATACCGCTAAGACTTAATTTATAAACATGTTTGCACGCAGGTGGTAATTCTTCGAAAAATTTCAGAACAAGATCAAAAATCTCTGTCTCTAAAATATTATCAAGAAATGATTCGGAATTATCTTCCCTTAAAATTGCATCATAGTATTTTCTCTTAACGGATTTATGGCGCATTAAATTAAGGCAATTGTTTTTCACAATTTTATATAAATATGATTTGGCCGCATTAAAAGAATTAAAATTCTTACGATTATTCCAGAAACTAACGAAAGCATCCTGAACAATATCGTCTATGAGGGAATCTTCTTCTAAATACTTAGAGGCAAAATATCTTAATGATGGCGAGTTCTCTTCATAGAATTTTCTAAAAGCAATTTCTACCCCATTATTAATATCCGTAATAATGCTATCGCTTTCTATGATACTCATTTATCAAATTGTTTGATTGCTTTTTAGAAGCTTTTTAAAGGTAAGAAAGTGAGCTTCTGCAGTACATGTTCCATAAAACTGTTTAAAAATTCCTGTAACGATTCCATGATGTAATTTTCAAAGATAAGAACTTATTAATTTCACCAATTATTCGTTTAATTTTTACAAATGTATATTTTCTATTTGATATTTTGTTCTTGTTATAATTTACTTCGATAGTTACACCCTCAAAAATTAATGAACGATTCTGTCAACATACTTAAGGCAATTTTAACATTACAAGAGAGTTCATTGACGTTAATGTGTAGAAAATATGTCTGCTATGCAACTTTTTTGCTCTACGCCTCGTCTAGTATTGAGAAAAACTTAATTTTTTTTAGGGTATCTCTCTTCTGAACGATCTTATATACAAAAGAGGATAACAAATTAGATTTTTGCACCATTATAATATCAAATTATAAATTTAAATGATAACCGTTCAAATGAATGCAGATACTAAGAAATTCGCCAAAAAAACAAATGACGACAACTGTTGCTCCCCGCTGGCAGATAATATTATCCATTATATTTTTGATTTAGATGATTATTCTAATAATATCAGACCAGCCGTAGCAAAAACCTGTAAGGATATGCCAGGAAATGAGATGGAGGCCATAAGTCACATCCTGGATAAGTTCTTTAATAACCTTGACGAAAACAGATCTTAACATAAATTTCCACTTTCAGCTTTGCATTTTTTTCAAAAAAAATGTATATTTGAACACTATTAAAGTGTAACCTAAATTATGAGTATGTTCCTTCCGGACGAATCAATTACATTCTTAATCAATAAAACTGCCCAGAAATTCAAACTGGAACTTAGCAGAAAGCTAAAGCAGTCGGGGCTTGACATTAGTAGTGATCAATGGTCGGTTTTAATATATTTGTCTGATCACGATGGCCCGACACAAACCGACTTAGCTCAGAAATTACATAAGGACAGATCAAACTTAACCCGTATACTGGATCTGATGGAGAAAAACCTTCACATTGAGAGATTCAGAAATTCAACCGACCGTCGGGAATATAATGTTTATATTACTGACAAAGGAAAGGAACTTATTCCTATTCTTAAAAAAACAGGCAATACTGTTATGAAGCAAGCACTCAAAGGGACTGATGCCAATGAGATGAAAATGGCCCAGTCTTTTTTAAACAAACTTTTCTCCAATCTTGATTAATTTTTTTTACACATATTGTTGTTGTGTCAAATTTTGTTGTATTATAATTGGTTATGTCAAACTGACAAGAATTTTTACTACATTTGCTAATAAGGATATAATTTAAACTAATACACTATAATTTGCACAAATACTAATACATTTTTTATCAGGCACTTAACCCAAATTAATCTAAATTATTAATCTAAAAATTAAAACAAATGAAAAAACTCCTTTTGTTGACATTGTCGGTCATCATGGGCATTTCGTTGCTGTATGCACAGCAAAAAGTAACCGGAACGGTTATTTCGAGCGAGGACGGAGAACCTCTGCCCTTTGTTACAGTAGCTGTGACAGGTACAACTATTGCAACGCAAACAAATGCTGATGGTACCTATTCAATCAATGTCCCGGCCTCTGGCAAATCTCTTACCTTTACTTTTATAGGCAAGAAGACAGTTGTTGCTGAACTTAACGGACGGACTGTCGTGAACGTTCAAATGTCCTCCGAAGCAGTTGCTTTGGAAGATGTTATTGTTGTAGCCTATGGTACAGCAAAAAAAGAATCATTTACCGGATCTGCTCAGGTAGTAAAAGCAGATAAAATTGACAAAAGAACTATATCTAATGTAACCAAGGCTATTGATGGTCTTGCTACAGGTGTGCAAACCACATCTGGTTCCGGACAACCCGGTCAGGGTGCCGCTGTGGTTATCAGAGGATTTGGTTCGATCAGTGCTTCAAACACTCCGCTTTATGTTGTAGATGGAGTCCCTTATGATGGAGCAATCAACGCCATCAACCCTAACGATATTGAATCAATGACAATTATCAAAGATGCATCGGCAGGTGCCCTTTATGGTGCTCGTGGTGCAAATGGTGTTATCATGATTACCACCAAAAAGGGTAAAGAGGGCGATGTTACTATCAGTTTCAAAGGCAACTGGGGTGTGGCATCCAGAGGAATTCCTCGTTATGAGACAATGGATTCATACGGTTGGACAGAGGATGTGTATTTTATGTATAAGAACAAACTGATTGCCGATGGCACCCCTCCTTCACTTGCTGGTGCTGCTGCCCTTCAGGAGATGGCCACTGGTGCCACAAAGATTTTTGGTGCAAATCAGAAATACAACCCTTTCAGTCTTGCTGTAACTGATCTTATTGATCATACAACAGGTAAGATAAAAGATGGAACAACTCTAAAATGGAATGAAGACTGGCTTGACAGCTCTACAGAGTCACAACCACTTCGTCAGGAATATCAGATGACAGTAACTGGTGGCTCATCAAAAACAAATTACATGTTTTCTGCTGGTTATTTAAAAGAAGAAGGTTTGGTTTTAACTACAAACTTCAACCGGTATTCTGGAAGAGCAAATATTGACTCCAAAATAAAAGAGTGGTTCAAGACTGGTTTTAATGTAAATTTTGCTGCAAATTCATCGAACAGCACATCATTGTCAACTTCTACAACAGGAAGCAGCTCCTCATACTCCAATGTATTCTATACATGTATGTTGATGGCTCCTATATATCCTTTGTACGAAAAAGATGCAGCTGGCAAAAATGTATTAGATGTTAATGGAGATCCAAAATTCGACTGGGGTGAGGATCGTCCAGCCGGTGCCAGTGCAGGATGGAACCCTTTGGCAAACCTTAAAGATGATAAATACTCTGCTAATAATGACAACTTAAGTGCAAGGACATATTTCGATTTAGGCGGTCTTAAAGAAGGCTTCTTACAAGGGCTTAAATTTTCCGTAAACTTTGGGTTCGACTATAATATGGCAAAAACAAGAACATACTGGAACCCGTATTATGGTAATGCTAAGTCTCTTAACGGATTTGTATCAATAAAGGATGAAAGGACATTCAGCTACACATTTAATCAGATTTTATCATGGAACCGTTCTTTTGGAATGCATAATATTGATTTTATGGCCGGTCATGAGTTATATAAATACAATTTCCAATATTTAAGGGGTGACAAATCAGGGTTCCCTTTTGGTGGCCTTTATGAACTAGATGCCGCTACAACAATTCAAGACGCAAGCTCTTATACAAACAATTATGTAATTGAATCATTTTTATCGCGTTTGAATTATTCCTTTAACGATAAGTATTACCTTTCGGGTAGTTTCCGCAGAGACGGAACATCTCGTTTCAACAAAAATGTACGTTGGGGGGACTTTGGATCGATAGGTGGAAGCTGGAGGATTTCTCAGGAACCATTTATGAAGGGTCTTTCATGGATAAACAATCTTACACTTAAAGCCTCGTATGGTGTTCAGGGTAATGATAATATTGGTTCTCTGTATGCATGGCAGGCTTTCTATTCATTAGCGTATCCAAATGGTTCCAATCCTGGTGCCGTTGTAACCTCTCTGGAAAATGCAAATCTTAAATGGGAGAAAAATGAAAATCTGAACGTAGGTATCGAAGCCCGTTTGTTAGATAGAATTTCATTTTCTGCCGAATATTACAATCGTTTTACCCGCGATATGCTCATGGACTATCCTATGGCTTTATCCCTTGGATTCAGCGATTATTCAAAGAATATCGGCAATATGCAGAACAGCGGTTTTGAGCTTAGTGTTTCAATGGATATCATTAAAAAAGGGAAATTTAACTGGAACACAACTCTAATGGCCTCTACAATAAAGAATAAGGTTAAGAATCTTGCCGATAAACCTGAGATTATTTCAGGCAACTATATCAAAAGAGAGGGTGAAACAATTAATTCCTTCTATCTGGCTCACTCAGCAGGTGTTGACCCTGCAACCGGTAATAAACTATACTGGGTATGGGACGAAGACGCTGAAGGAGTACGTGGTGATCGTTATATCAGCAGCGACTACTCAAAGGCACTTCAATGCAGAGATATCGCAGGGAGTCGTATTCCAAAAGTTTACGGATCGTGGGCCAATGATTTCAGAATCGGGAATTTTGATTTAAGTTTTCTGACCACCTATTCTATTGGCGGCAAAATGCTTGACGGAGTTTACAGCACATTGCTATACAACACTTATATGGGCCAGGCTGCACATGTCGACAGAGAGACTGCATGGAAAAAGACGGGTGACATTGTTTCTATTCCTAGACTTGACAGTAATGGCTCTGCAAAAATTAGAAAAACTGATGCTGAATTGTTTGATGATTCTTACTTTTCAA
>CAYQPF010000130.1:0-14580 GCA_964419225.1 uncultured Candidatus Cloacimonadota bacterium
GTAGGCAGAACTGTATTCCTGCATGATTTCTTTTATAGAGACATTAGTATCTATCGTGGATTGACCGGAATAATCATCGTCTCCTACTAACAGATTTCTGTTATACCATTCAGGTAATCCCATATAAGGTGACTTCTCAGATAACTTTATCTTGGCAAAAATGGTAAGTAATTGCGAAACACTATCCACGGGAAGTCGCCCGATAATAACATCACCCAACAGATCACTACCTGATAAATGCGTATAAGGATAATCCCCGGCACCATCAAAATAACCATAATTTGTGTAGTATGTCGGGATAACATAAGGTGTACCATTATCAGCATTACCTACTAAAATCACAAATTCGGGAGGATTTGCCCAAGTATCAAAAGCATTTTGAATATAAGCTTTAATGGAAGTTGTCGAAGTCCCGGTTTGTAAACTAGAAGCCAAATGCACTTCGAATCCCTTCTGCCTCTTCCAGGTTGCAATTTGTTCAACTGCTGACTGTAAATTAGCGTCATTCTTGTGAATAAACAGAATACAGGGTTGTTGGTATTCCGGCAGTTCATCCCTGATCTGATCATAGTTTAAAACTAAAGCTGAATATAAATTTTCAAACCGACGGGAAATCTTCGCTTTGCTTGTATATCCCGATAATTGATTGAAATGGACTCTGATCTTAATTTTATCATATACTTTCAACTCCTTTGTCTGCCCATTATAGACGAAAGGTTGAATTTTTAAATTTACAATATTCAAATCTCGGATAACAGACTTCTCACTCAGAATAACATTTTTTTGAGGATAGCTTTCACCTTTGCTATAATAATCTTTGTTAATTGCCAAACTCATCCCGGTCTTTACTTCCGTTTCGTCCTGAGATGGAAACACCTGGTAATTACTGTAAGTTTTTTCTGTTGATGAAATCTGCTCAAAACTCACTTCTCCCTCAACCGGTACTGCCAGCATGGTCGCAAATACAGGCAATTCCGGCAAACCCTTAGCTAATAAATAGGTGGCCTCAGGATGAGATATTCTCTTGTAGGCTATACCTTTAGAATAAAATTCTGTCTCTGTAAATTGGGACAGATTAAACTCGATATCCATATAACCTGATTTCTTTTCTATTACCCTGAAAAGATCTTTACTACCGTTAAGCGTTACTTCTCTCGCTAATACCGTAGTACTAATAATCACTAAAACTAAAAACAAAATCACTACTTTTTTCATGATCACTCCTTGAAAATTAGATTCATACCATACTTAGAGCAAGATATGTTCCAAATATAAATCATCGTTCAACTTACTGTCTTTTTCTTTCGGCATCTGGGTCATGATTAAGTAACTGAGGAATTATACGTACCAGTTTAACCCGAATATTGCAGTAGATCTTTATTACCTGACTGAAGCTAATGTACTTGAATGACTTACAATCTCACTCACCATATATTTATTACTTAACCTCGTTCAATTGCAAGCCCTCAAGTAACATGATCTTCGACTCAGTTTGCAAACCTCTACTGCAAAATCCGGGTTTAAAATCTGGCTATAAATAAATAGGGCTGACATGTGAGTCAGCCCGTGCAAAATATGCTTGGTGCAAATCATTTTAAGTTCGTATCAAATGACTAGAGGAGACAAGAATATCAAGCTCCTCTAGTATGAAACCTGCAATATATGCTGCATGCTAATGCTATTTGAGCATCATCATTTTCCTGATGGAATGGTATTTACCGGCTGACATTCTGCAAAAATATATTCCGGTTCCAACATTCTTACCAAAGCTATCGTTACCATTCCAAATGAGTCTGTAACTGCCTTTGTTTTGACTGCCATTGATCAAAGTCTTTACCAACTGCCCTTTAACATTATATATTTCAATTTTGACATGACTTTCTGTACTCAGACTGTAACTGATCCAGGTTGAAGGATTGAATGGATTGGGATAATTACTCTTCAGTAAAGTGCTTAGTTCTATTTCAGGAGGAGCAATACCATTCTCAGTCTTGACCTTTACCGGTCCGTAGAACTGAGTACTACTATCGATATTTACATTTTCCAGCCAGTAATAATATGTTGTTTCTGGTTCAATTTCAGCATCCTCTGCCGTATATGTGGTGGAAGTTCCGGATACAGTTCCGTTGATAATCATTTCAGGAGTTATTTTCACAGCCCCGGAGAGGACATTATCTGTCCCTCTATAGATATTGAACCCCTGATTTCCGGTTTCTGATTCCGTTGTCCAGGTCAGTTGAACAGCGTTAAGTTCGTTTGATTCAGTATAAACCGCCGTAAACAGGGACAGGGTTACGGGCAAGGTCTGATCCAGATTGGAGATGGTCCATAGTTTACTTCCCATGGATGTTCCATTCAGATTGGATAGCCCTGATATCAGAATTTCTTTGTTTGATCCGTTAATTACCGGTGAATAAATTCCGGCAAGATACCAGTTAGCACCTCCGCCCTGATTTTTCCACCAAACTTTTACTTCACCGTCAACTGTAAGACCAGAAGGATAACAGAAAGTTATATCGAGTTCACCGCTGTTTGAAGAAGAAGTTGTCCAGGTTCTGGGAATACTGGATCCTGTAGGAAAAACGTTGGGTGTAGAAGCATCCAGAGATACTTCCAATGCATTCAAAGAAGCATTCCCGGTTATTCTGAAATCACTTTGACCCAGAGTTAAAGTATTCTCAGCAAAGACGAGTGTGCCGGTACTTAGGTTCAGATTGTCAACACTGATATCACCGGATAAAGTACAAACAGCACCTTCGGCTATGGTCAGATCCGGATAATCCCCTCCCGGAAGATTTACTGTACCTGTGACTGTAAATGCATATTCATAAGCTCCCATATCAGGATTATCTGCATTCCTCAAACTGCCGTCCAAATCGTTCAAAACTTCAGAAATTGGTACAGCTGCATTCATTCCAGCCGGTAACTCACTAAAGGTTGCGACTATATGTAAATCAGTACTGCTGATGAAAAGAGGATTCCCGCTTACAGAATTAAGATCCTGACTTGTTGCCGTCTGCCATTCTGTAAGATTAAGTTTGTCTGATTCCAGATAACCAAATCTCCCCTGCGAAGCAGAAGGTAATGTATAATAATTGTTATAGTTGATTTGAGTAAAATTAGTACTAGCAGTTAATGAGTAAACCGCATAATTATATGAGGTATAATCTCCGGGACCAACATTTCTCAGCGTATTGGCAAAAATATTGTTTCTGATATCCAGGTTGGTAATGCCGGCAGAATTTAAAAGAAAAGCTGCTGTTAAAATCTGACCAGGTCTGTTATAAGTTCCGCTTAGATTAACGCTGTTATAGTATATTTTCAATCCTCCAGTATTGCCGTTGACAACAAATCCGTTCAAAGAACCCCAACTGAAATTGTATGCCCCTGCACCCAGAATAGAATGAATGATATTATTAGCAATAAGCAGAGAACTTGCAGCAACTCCTGTATTAATATAAAGTCCGCAACTCCCGTTACTGTTTGCTCCGGTATAAGCTATATTCTCTATTTTGTTCCTTACAATAGATGTGGAAACCGTTCCCTCCAGCACAGCAATACCAGTCGGGTAATCAAAATCACCGGGAAATCCTGAAACAATATTGAAAATTCTATTACAGGAAATTTGACTGTTTTCCGCCTGTGTTACTCTGATTCCTCCACAACCTATGTAATCTGTGGCAAGATCACTTCCTATAGTATTACCGGAAATGATCAGATTACTGCATAATCCTGAAGAAGAACCTGTAACATGGATTCCCCATCCTGATTTAGTGATTACATTATTAACGAGAGTAAGATTATCATTATTGGCTCCTTCTGAACCAATTATTGCTCCTCCTGCTAAGATTCCATATGTGTCCAGGGCAGCTACACCATTAGAAAAGGAACAATTTTTCACAGTTATCCCATTAGTGGGTGCAACTATTTGTAAGGCAGCAAAGACTCCCGAAGTCCTGGTATTTTGCATCAGGAGATGATTCCCGTTATCAGTTCCCGAACCATCAAGTATGAAGTAATTGGTTCCATTCAAAACCATTAATGCCCCACTGCTCGATCCGGAGATCTGGACATCCGAATTATTCGCTGTTTTCAAAGTAATTGTATTGATAATACCTGTGCCTGTAACATTGTTCAGAACAAGAGGAAAGTCTTCTGCACTGCTGTTGTAATCAGATGCTAAGGTCAGAATCACAGGTGCATTGATTCCCAGACTATTCAAGGCTGCAAAAGCTTCACTCAGATTCAGAAAATCTGTGGAACTGTTTCCAATAGTATAAATCCCACCCATAGGAGATGATATATCACAATTTCCTGCAGGATCTGTTACTGCCGGGGTGCGGGTTATACCGCCAATAGTCAGCGAAGAGCAGGATGCATCAAGTGAATGACCAATTACTGCACTTGCCGAAACATCGTAAGCCAGCCAGAAATAGTTATCTCCTTCGAGCAGTACCTGTGCTCCTGAAATAGTCAAGGGCTCTCTGTAATACTGCCTTTTTACACGGTTAGTCCTGATTTGACTGTCCTGGTGTAATCCCTTAGCCGGGGTTACAGTTCCAAACAGTGTAGCTGTTCCGAATACATCAGAACCACCTGTATAATAAATTTTAGCTGAAGTAATATCTGATAACTGCATCAAGCTTCCTGTTGCAATATCCAACTGAGTTAAGGTTGGAGCACTTTGATTTCCGTCTGTCGTTACCTTTATTCCTATGATTGGCAAATCACTTACTCCCAAAGGTGTTTTGACTATGCCTGATTGAAAAACCGTACTCGTCTGATAACTCATAGCTCCTGCAAGAGAGATCCTGATATCATCCAGAGCTATTGGAGCATCTCCGCTGTAATTGTTGTTAGTCCATTCGAAATACAATCTCTTTGTGGTTGATAAAAACTGACTGCCAAATGTAATATCATACAATGCCCAGTCTGTTCCTATAGCCGGAGTATATGTAACCTGGTAATCTTCAAAGTCATAACCCTGCACCGGAGTATTAGTGGTATCGGCTAGTCCGATAATCAGATAATCATTCGGATCATTACTGCAATTTTTTCCGTAAAATGTCAAATGCACTGTCCCGCTGGCAGGAAATTGTATGTCTCTGAAAAAATAAGCCCGTGAAGCAGCCCAGTTAAAATAGGTAAAAGTACTTCCCTCTGTATTGGAAATATATAAAGAGTTCAAACCATAATGTGCTGTGGCATTCCCGGCACACCATTTGTTCCCGTACGCCAGATTGACCAGATTCCAATTACTCCCTGTACCGGTTTCAAAATTATCTGCAAAAGGTAAAGTCACAATAGGACTTAATATGATCATTTTGCTTCCATATACAGTAGTTGTACCGGGTACATATTGTTCACCAAGTGTAATTGCAGTACATTGTGCATCGATCCTGTTTCCGGGGACAGCCGAAGATGTAATATCAAAAGTCAGCCAGAAATAGTTTTCACCATCAAGCAAGACCTGAGATCCATTGATAACAAAATCAGTTAAAGTTGGATTCGAAACTGTTGTTCCATATTGATTCACAGAAGCAAAAGTGCTGGAATTCCCTGTATAAAAGATCCTGGCATTTTTGATAGCTGAAGCACTCGTTGTTCCATTAGCATTGACAGTCAGCTGCGTTAAATCAAGAATATTTACATTTCCTGAAACATTTATTTTGATTCCTATTACCATTGCATTTACAGCACCTTTGACAATGTTTGTCGTTAGATCCTGGGTCACTGTACTGGACTCATAGACCATAGGTACCGCAGATTGACCGATCACAAAATAATCCATATTCGTTACTGTAGCTGATATTGTCGATCCACTTACCAAGGAATTGTTCAGATAATCATAAATTCCGGTTTTTGTGGAAGAATGCGTAATAAGCTTCGTTGTCGGCATACTCGCAGTTTCATACAATTTCAGAGTACTGCTGACGAAATTGCCTGCCCCGGAAGTCAAAGAGGTTTGCCAATATCTGTTCGTATTCAGAGAATATACTCCTGTACCCAAAGTACCGCCACAGTTGGCATCAAAAACCTCTGCCTTGATACTAACCGGACCTGTTGCTGATATAACCGGTGATATAAGCTCAAAAGGTGTATAGTTGGCTTTGCCGAGTGGGAACAGATATGTACCCGTAGAAGTTGAAGCTGCAAATACTCTTGTTAAAGGCCCTGAAACCTGCCCATTCGTACGGCTGACACTACCGGCAGAAGTTCCCGTTATTGTCAGCAGATTTGTGTCTGTGGTAGTTAAAGCACCGGATGTAAGTACCAATGCTCCTGCTGAAAGCGGAGTACTAAGGATGATTCCCGCAGGATTATTAATGGTCAGAGTTCCGGAAATAGTAGCAGGCAATTCCTGGCCGGTACTGATTTGTGAACTTCCCTGATAAGTATAATTAACCAGCCCTGATCCAAAAACCTGATTGGGAGCATAGTAGAAAGTTCCTCCCCCACAGGACATATTGAAACCACCGGTACTGGAACCGCCCAAAGTTAAATCAACAGCTTTCAAGACACCTGACAAAAGATTCAGTGTGCCAGAAGTTGCAGATCCGCTGCTTACTGTTATTCCGGAAGGCAAATTTACAATTCCTCCCGCATATGTATTGTTAATTGTTAGTTGAGGAATCACCGAACCTGTCAGGGTTTGCACACTCAAAGTCTGACTTCCCGTCGAACTGCAGAAACTCAATTCTGATGTGCCTGCTGTGTTCACAGTCAGCGTACCTGCCGGCATTGTGATATTTCCGGGATAACTGCTGTTTGAACCTGCCATTTCTAATCGGTAAATCCCTGCCTGAACTGTTCCGCTTCCTGCTGAAGTAAGGTTCCCATAAATACTTGTATTCCCGCTTAAAATCATATTATGATTCGCTGTAGTATTATCAATCACCGTATTGGGAAGACTTCCCGCAACATAGAATGTCTGAGCGGTTCCCGAAGAAGAGTTTCCAAATTGAAGAAGCCCGCCTGTTATTGTTACATTTTGTGAAATATTCCTAAAATCATAACAGGCTCCGCCGGTATTCGGTTTTGGTACAACTATGGTACCCCCGCTCATATTAAAGGAAACTGAACTCTCCGTTATTCCAAAACTGGATGCACCATAAACGGAACTCCCAAAAGTATTTACCTTTACAGTTCCCCCAGTTTGCTGATAAGTACAATACTCTGAAATACTGAAATATCCTCCTATATTTAAAGAACCGCCCTCAATGAGGTATTTCGACCTGTATCCGCTGTTCAAGTATTGATTCGAACCAGTCCCGATATTCATTGTACCACTGCTTATTCTCAACAAGCCTGAACAAGTAGATGAGCCACTAAGTCCGGTCAGTGTGAAATTGGGGTTATCAAGCCATAGCCCGCCTAGTTCAGGTATAGAATAGTATGGAGCTGAATATACTGGTGAAGACATTGTATATGTTCCACTTATCTTAAGAGTTCCAGAATTATGACCTAAAAAGCCTTCTGTATTCCCCCCCTGAGTCGTAAAACTTCTCGTTATATTGAGAATTGGCTGTGCTTCTGTCGAATAACACGGGATGTCTCCCTTATTAAGATAAATCTGAGAAAAATCACATACTGTTCCCGTTCCGCTGATAGTGGAATTTTGTTTTCCTGCAAAATATAATCTTATTTTGGCTGTTGATGAATTATAAAAATCCAGATTCCCGTTTACTGTAAGATTACCTGCTCCTAATGCTGTCGGATAATTCCCGCCAATATAAACATAATTTTCCCTGGTACTGCTGCCGCAATTAAAAGTTCCCGTTGAAGTTATATCAACAGAATTCAAAACTGTTAGTGTTCTGTTTGTAGTACCACTGAACCCTAAAGTCCCGTTAACAGTTAAATTATAGCAGGTGGCATCTGCATTTATGGCAATCGTATGACCGACATTAATTGTTACATTGTCAGAATTTGTCGGAACACCTGAGGGACTCCAATTGCCGGCATTGTTCCAGTCCCCTGTAGATACAGAATACTTATAACGCTGATCAAGTGTGCTGGTAACAAATGTGGCTGCAAATCCTAACTGCCCTTCCGTAGCCGCATAGACTTGCCAGTAATAACCTGTTTCCGGCAAAAGTGTTTCCGTCTGATCATAAGCCTGCGAATTTGCCGGCACAGTGGCAACATAGCGATATGTCACCCCCAGATCATCAGAACGATAGATCACATAACTGCACTCATTCCAGGCATTGTCTGTCCAATTCAAAGTCATATCTGTAGCCGTAACACTGGAATACCCGACTACCGTAGGAGTTTGGGCTACAATATTATTTGGCCGGAAAGAATAATATCTTCTGCTGCCATCCTGTGTACTGCTCAATATAGCTGTATTGGCAACTGTTAAATAGTAATATCCTGCTGTAGATCCATTTGACGCTGTTAGCATATCGGAATTTATCGATTTAACTTTGTTTGTCGTATTACTGGAAGAAATGTAAGTACTTGCAGAACTGCCGGTCTCTCCGTTAGTATTGATGTTGCCATAAATGAAGGTGATATTTGCATTACTTTCCTCCAAAGTAGCCTGGATCGTGCTTCCAATTCCTGTGGTTACATACCACGTATTAGGAATTCGCAGATCCTTCCATTCCACCACTAAAGTCCGGTTGGGAGCCTCTCCAGTTATCTTGTAATGCACTTTTCCCGTACTTATTATTCTGTTACTGCCTGAAATCGGAACAATCAACGGACAATTTACCGAAGGACCTCCCACAGTATTATCTATGATTGTACTACCTAAACGCATTTGACCCGAGGAATTTACACTGAATTTCGTATATGGTGTTCCCATAAAACAAAAACTGAATCCGATATCCGTTATTCCGGAAGTAATATCAGAATTTGCTCCTGAAATCAAAGTTGTTGTTCCACTGCTCATATCGACTAATGAACCCGTATTGTCCGTCGAAAAATTATAAGCTGCTGTGGTTTGTGCACCTAAATTGATCAGGGATATAAATCCCACAATTATGAAAACAAACAGCATTCTTCTTTTCATGCTTTACTCCTTAATTTTTTGTATTTTTTTTTGTATCAACTAAATTCTTGCAGAACCCGTTTTTCGTAATAACCTCCTGCCTGGAGGATTGAGTTAATCTAAGAAACTTTTTCAGAATTGCCTGAATTTCTGTAATTGTTTGTTCAATAGCCGGCCTGTTTGTGCTTGTATATTCTAAATGAATATTATAAATTTTCCTTTTCCCTAAGGTCAAAGTTAAACAAAAAACCCCTTTCCCGTCTTGGGGAAAATCAATAATTTCCCCTACTTGCGTGATTTTAATAAGAATGTCAGCATACTCTGCCACTCTTGTAAGATCTAAAACCATAGAACCTCACCTGGATTACTCTTCTTTATCTCTTTTTTGCATCTTCTATGCCAAAGTACTTTTACCTTGTATCTTATTGTTTATCAGTGTTTTACAAATGGTGAACACTTTTTCCTGACCAATTGAATAGTCAAAATGACTAAGCATTTTGACCAGCTCATTTTCGCTTTTTCTCTCTTCCCTTGACGACTGATACCTGGCACCTAATCTTTTCACTCCCCTCTCTTCGCAAGAGAGGGGCCGGGGGTGAGTTTTTCTCCCAACCTAAAACCCAATACCTAACCCCTATCACCTTCTCAAAACCCAATTCTCTTCTCTTCCAAAATTCTCCTTGACCATAATTCTCTCTTGATTATATTTCTGTATAAGGATTAAGAAATACTTTCGAACCGGTTTAAAAGCCGGTTCTACATTGGGCTGACGTGGGAGTCAGCCCCTACAAATCGGTATTCATCTGCCTGATCCGCGGGATCCGCGTTCTATTAAGCGGTCTCCCCCTGGCTGCTAACCAAAAGGAGTTATTTTGCTGAAAAAAATTAAAGCTGAAATCTACAGTATCAGTGAGCTCAAAGACAGAGCAGAATATTCCTATCAGGAAGCCTGCAGCCTGGAAGAGTCTCCCGAAGAAGCAAAGGTCTATTATGAATATTTACTCGAACTGACCCAAAACACCTCCCTGTGGGAATATCAGGCTTTAGCCCTGAAATGGCTGGGTACATACTATTACAGAAAATCTCACCTGGATCTGGCCATCGATCATACTCACAAAGCTATGCAATTCTATGAAAAAAATGACAATATAGATCTCTGGATTGGCTGTAAACTTAATCTGGCAGTTTATTATAACGCTTTGGGTTGTAAGGATAAATCCAAACAATTCTACTATGAGATCCTGCAAAAATCTCCGTCCGATATCCTGACCCAATGTAATCTCGCCGGCCTTCTGATCGATGAAAAAGACTACCCCCAAGCAGAAGAACTTTTGATCAAAGCTCTGCATGAAGCAACTCAGACAAACCATACGCTGTATCGCATCGAAGCCAGTACCAATTTATCCCAGCTTTATAATGAAAAGAACCAGCCTGAAAAAGCTATCGAATACTTAAATTCCATTCAACATCTCTTCCTTGGCAAAGAAAATAACCGCGAAAAAGCCTTTGCTCTCCTCAATGAAGCTACTGCTTATAAACTGCTGGGAAATTACACTAAAACCGAACAACTACTCCGCCAATGCCTTGATTTGGCCGATTCCATCGATAACGATGAAGTCCGTTGGTTTACCTACCACGCCTGCATAGATCTTTATGACCTTACCCAAAACTATGCTAAAGAAAAAGACTTCCTGCTTAAACTGATCAAACTCAACGAAAAACTCTACTCTACCAAAACACAGCAGAAAATAGCGGAACTTGAAGCCAACATCGAAGTCGAAAAAAGACTCTCCATCGCCAATCAAATGATGGAAAAAAGTGCCAGACTGTCAACTATCGGGGTTATGGCTGCAGGGATCACACATGAGATCAATCAGCCTCTTAATGCTATAATGATAGATGCCGAAGCTCTACTCTATAAAAACGAAACCGACAATATCCTGCCCGAAGGGTACTTAAACCGTCTCAACTATATTGTCGAAGCAGCTCATAGAATTGAACAGATTATCAAACATATCCGCTCTTTCTGGGTTAAATCCGAATTCATCGAGAAACAACCCTTTCAAGTGAATCAGGTCATTATCCAAACTCTGCACTTGGTCGAACAACAGATCAAATCCCATGGAATTTTCCTGCACCTGGATCTTACCTCCCAAAACCCGCAGGTTTACGGGAATGCGATCAATCTCCAACAGGTGATCATTAACCTGATCGTTAACTCCATCCACGCTCTCGATGATGCAGATACCGATGAAAAACAAATCCTTATCAGCAGCGAAACCGACGCAGAACACTGCCTGATCACTTTCAAAGATACCGGGAACGGTATCGTCCCCGAACTGTTGGACCACCTTTTCGACCCCTTCGTGACTACTAAAAAACCCGACAAAGGCACTGGTCTCGGCCTGGCTCTGGTACATAACTTTATCAAAGACCTGCAGGGTAATATCGAATATGATGACTCCCAAAAAGGTGCTGTCTTTAACATAACCCTCCCCCTCCACAGGAGTAATAAATGAAAATCCTTCTTATTGATGATGACGATATCAGCAGACGCTCCATCGCCAATTTTCTCAAAGACCCCCTGAATTATTCAGTAACAGAAGTTAATAACTGCGGACAAGCCCTAGAACTCTACATAAATGGGGACTATGATGTGGTCATCTCTGATATCCGGATGCCCGGCATGAATGGTATCGATCTGCTCAGAGCTATTAAAGCTCTGCCAAACTCCAAAAATACAGATGTAATTATGATCACCGGCTTCGGTGAACTCGAAACCAGTATCACAGCCCTGCGGGAAGGTGCTACAGACTACCTCCTCAAACCCATCAATATTAAAGAACTGGCTCATACCCTCTCCCGGATCAAAGAACATAAAAGACTGAAACAGGAAAATGAGAAACTTAACGAACATTTTGATGAAGAAATAGAAAAAACTACCAAAGATATGCGTGACCGTCTTCAAAAATTGGAAATCATCTATTCCGATCTGATGGAACAGGATATCGGGATCTTCTCCCCCGAAATGAATGAAATGGTCAAACTCTGCAATGTTTTTCATGCCCATCGGGATATTCCTGTTTTGATCGAAGGTGAAACCGGTACCGGTAAAGAGATCATCGCTCATTTGATCCACAGCGGTGGAAAGAAGAATATCGCTCCCTTTATCTCCCTGAACTGTTCGGCGATCTCTGCCTCTCTATTTGAGAGTGAACTGTTCGGTTATGTCAAAGGTGCCTTTACCGGAGCTTCGGATGAAGGAGCACTGGGTAAGATAGAACTCGCGAACGGCGGGACTTTGTTCCTTGATGAGATCGGCGATATGCCTATAGAACTGCAACCCAAACTTTTGAGAGTTCTGCAGGAAAAGACTATTTACCGGGTCGGAGGTAAACAGCCTGTCAAACTGGATGTCCGATTCGTCTTTGCCACCAACCAGAATCTTCTGCAGCAGGTGGAAAAAGGTCTGTTCCGGAAGGATTTACTGTACAGGATCAACACCGGACATCTGGTTGTACCGCCTTTGCGTGACAGAAAAGCTGAGATTATTCCTCTGGCCAAAATGTTTCTGAGTCAGTGTGCCAAACTGAGAAATAAGAAATTTACCCGTATCTCTTCTGCTGCCAGCACAGTCCTGCAGAATTATCCCTGGCCCGGAAATATCAGGGAACTTAAATCGGTTATTGAAAGAGCTGTTCTGTTATTTGATGCAGAAGAATTAACACCTGTTCAGCTAAATATACATCAGGGGATTCTTCCGGTTGAGGAAGGTATTTCTTCCCAGAATCAATGCAGTTTCGCTTTTACAGAGCAAACATTATCCATAGATGACATTGAACATCAAATCGCACATGCTGTTTTGCAGAAATTCGACGGCAATATCAGTCAGGCTGCCAGATATCTACAAGTCTCCTGGCGACGGTTCAAAAGAATGGCTGGGATATTTTAGTTGCTCCAGGTTTTGTCGCATCCATTAATAATTAATAATTGATAATTAATAATTATTTCCCCTATTCTTCGATATGTTTCCAGGATTTTTTCAATTCCGCTGCTTTTTCCACCAGAGAGACAAATTCCTTACGGTAACCGTCGGGATCTTTACCAATTGAGCCTTCTGTCAGTTTGATAATTTTTTTCCAATTGAGATCTTCACGGAATTTACTTTCCTGCAAAAGCATACCAAATCCGGCTACGGCACAGGCAAAATTGAAATCCGGGGTATTCTTTTCTTTAGTCACATCTTTCACGACTTCGGTAATGAGTTTACTGTCTTTTCCATCTGGGTCTTTATAGCGGAATTTCATGGTGATGAGTTCGTTGGAATTTAAAGCTTCTTTACTGTATTCCGTTTTTTGGTATTTAAGTTCTTCTGCACTGGAATCTTCTTCTTTGCTGTTATTCTTTACGATTTCATAAAGCACGGTCACAGTTTGTCCAGCACCCATTTCTCCGGCATCGACTTTATCGTTCTTGAAATCTTCATTCTTGAGAGCTCTGTTTTCATATCCGATCAACCTGTATGCTCTAACTTTTGCAGGGTTGAATTCTAACTGTATCTTCACATCTTTGGCAATAGTATTGAGGGTCCCGCTCATTTCACTCACCAATACTCTTTTCGCTTCCACCAAATCATCTATGTAGTAATAATTACCATTACCCTTGTCGGCTATTATTTCCATTTTACTGTCTTTAATATTTCCCATGCCATAACCCAATACTGAAATGAATACACCTTCTTCTCTTTTTTGGGTAACCAGATTTTCCATAGCTTCATCAGATTGAGCACCGACATTAAAGTCACCATCTGTACATAAAATAATTCTGTTATTAGCATGCTTATCGAAGTTTTCTGCTGCCAGATCATAAGCCCACTTCAAACCTTCTCCTCCTGCTGTACTTCCACCTGCATATAATTCATCAATAACTTCGAGAATTCTCTGCCGTTTGGAAACAGGGGTAGAATGCAGTTTTATTTCGGGATTGGAAGCATAGGTAACAATGCCAATACAATCCTGAGGACGCATTTGATTAACCAGCATCTTCATGGATTGCTTAACTAATGGAAGTTTATTTTCAGAACTCATCGAACCTGACACATCCAATAAAAAGACGATATTGGCAGGAGGTGCATCTTCATAACTGATGGTTTTTCCTTTCAAACCGACTCTCAGGATCTCATGATCTGTATTCCAGGGACATACGCCGAGTTCGTGGGTAACTGAGAAAGGAGCCTTTCCCTCAGGTTCAGGATAATCATATTTAAAGTAGTTGATCATTTCTTCGATCCTGACATAAGAAGGATCCGGGAGTTGATTACCATTGAGCATTCTACGGACATTACTGTAGGTAGCTGTATCCACATCAATGGAAAAAGTAGATAAAGGCTCTGCTATTGCATAAATAAAGGGATAAGGATTAATCGCTTTATAATCTTCTGTATTATATCTGGGTGGATAGTAATATCTGTGTCTGTAATGCGGTGGACAGGTATTCTGGCCATATACATAGATATCCTGATGGATATAGGTGGGATCAGAAACAGTCCGGCCAGTAACAAGATCAAAGGACGTTCCAGCCCT
>CAYQPF010000131.1:0-4918 GCA_964419225.1 uncultured Candidatus Cloacimonadota bacterium
ATATAGCCAGCCTGCTTTTCAGGTTGTCAATGCCATTACCGGTTCCATCAATATTCTTTTCATTATAAGTTGTTGCTTTTTGCAATTTACCTGTATTTAAGACCTTTATAACAAGTGTTTGGTTAGTCAGTCTGATAGAAATATGCAGGAGCAGCGTCTCTTTATTTGTCTTAGTACCGTATTTTATGGCGTTTTCCACAAGCAGGTGAATAAGAAATGATGGTATTGTTACTTGTTTTGCAGCATCATCTACTGATAATTCAAAGTTAAACTTCTCTTCGAATCTTGTTTTTTGAATTTCAAGATATTTGATTATTGATTCAATCTCCTTTTCAATTGGGATCGTCTCTTCTTGTTTGGTAAGGGTATACCGGTAATATTCCGACATATCCAGTACTAGTTTCTTTGCTTTTAATGTATTTTCATCTATCAGAGTATAGATGGAATTGAGTACATTGAATAAAAAATGTGGGTTTATCTGATAACGGAACATTTTCATCTGTACATCTTTGGCTAGTGTCTCTGCTTTGTGCGCCGTCTCTTTTTGTCTTTCAGACTGAAGTTTGAGATGTGTCAGAAAGTATGTTGCGCTTAAAAAAAGCATTACCATGCCTCCTCCCGGAGTGTATTGTTGTATGAGTTTAAATGTAACCGGCAGAACATCGGTTCTTCCACACATAATTTCCAATAACGAACTTGCAATCAGAACAATACTTGGCACAAAAACTGCATACGCAATAATTAGAAAATAGAGAACTATTGTCAGCTTCTTTTTTATAGCCCAGTTGTATGTGCTAATTAATAAGAAGATAAATGGGAAATACGAGACGAATTGGAAAAAATGGTCCAGCAGCAAGGTCTCCGTTTTAGAAGGAGATGGAGGGTACCAGGCAAATCCATCCAGCAACCTGGTAATTACCAGTAATGTAAGAACAGCCAGAATATTGAAAAAATATTGGTTCCTGATATAAAGTGCCTTTAACATTTTATACAATTTTATCCAAAATTATGCATTTATTTTAGATACCTAAATATTGATGCAACATTTTTATAATTATTTGCATCTTAACCATATAGAAATCATAACTAATACTCCAGATCAATGAAAACAAGACAAACATCGTCAATTAGCGTTATCGTACTTATTATTGCATTTATGATTGGCTCATTTGGTAATTCATATGGGCAAAACAAAGAGAATCAGAAGACTGCCGGTTTTCTGATTGTGGTTGAATCAAACAAAGATGAGGTTAAGCTCATAGGCAAACATGGTTGTGCATGGAAAGAACTAACATTTAAATTTTCCGGTAAGGACGATTCTAAAACGATTGATCAGTTTGGAATGACGACATTGACTGAGGCAATAGCAAAAAAAGATCCCAAACCAAGTTTCATTTTTACTATTCATAAAACAGATAAGGGTTTCGGCTTTGTTTGTATTCATGGTGCCAATTGGAGAGAACTAAGCTTTGGCTATCCAAAAGAGGGTTGTCACCAACCTATAAGCGAAAACGGAATGGAAGAATTCGACACTAGACAATAGTTTTAAATTTTCAAATCTATATTTTATGAAAAAAGTTTTAATTGCCAGATTCTTTGCTATTCTGTCTGTATGCATAACAATAGCATTTTTAAGCCAAAGTTGTAAACCTTGCGATGACCCTCCAGGCGGATCGGTAGATAAAAAGCCCAATATCTACATATATCCAAAAGAGACTATCCGGTTGAATGTCGGAATCAGTTTTCCCATTGGCGGCAATATTCTGACATCAATTCCTGAATACGGTTCAGGATGGACAGTTTCTGTTGACCCGGACGGGACCATTGATGGAAAATATGGTTTTCTTTACTACGAGAGCAGCCAGCCCGATGTATGGCAGCAGAGCCGTGGTTGGATAGTGGAAAAGGGTAATCTTGAGCAGTTCTTCAACAGAAACCTGACTGCTTATGGATTCAACAGGCGTGAGGTTCAGGATTTTATTGACTATTGGATCCCAAGGCTGCAATATGCCCCTAGTTTCGAAATCTATCCACAGGAATCTGCTATCATAGACAGAGTCATCAAGCTCGGATTCTCTGTTAAGCCAGATAACATTTTACGTATGCACTACCTTATCAAAGGAATTAGTGGCGAGCAGAATAAACGTATTGTTGAACCTGTTATAACACCTTTTGTACGCAGAGGATTCGTGGTTGCTGAATGGGGGGTGATTTTTGTAAATTGATTTTATAAAAAATAACTTTATGAAACTCGACTTCTTACTTAATTATAACCCCGTACTTCTGGCTCTTTTTGCAACCCTTTTCACATGGTTTGTCACTGCCCTGGGGTCGTCTATGGTTTTCTTCTTTAAATCGATTAATAAGAAGGTATTGAACTCCATGCTAGGTTTTGCTGCCGGGGTTATGATCGCAGCCAGCTTCTGGTCGTTGCTCAAACCGGCAATTGAGATGGCAGAAGCTAACGGCTCCATTCCGTGGGTACCTGCAGTAGTTGGCTTTTTAAGTGGAGGAGCTTTTTTGCTGGTGATAGACAAGATATTACCCCATTTGCACATGGGCCTGTCGTCCGATAAGGCTGAAGGTATAAAGACCCAATGGCAAAGAAGCGTACTGCTTGTCCTTGCAATTACACTTCACAATATACCTGAAGGTCTTGCTGTTGGCGTTGCTTTTGGCGTACTTGCAAATAACCCGGATATGGGAATTTTAACCGGAGCAATTGCTCTGGCCTTAGGTATAGGTTTGCAGAACTTTCCTGAGGGGGCGGCTGTATCAATCCCTTTAAGGCGTGAAGGCTTTTCCAGATTAAAAGCCTTCAACTACGGCCAGCTTTCGGGAATTGTAGAACCCATTGCCGGAGTAGGTGGTGCCATATTAGTATTAACCGTAACCCCACTCCTCCCCTATGCTCTCGCTTTTGCGGCCGGTGCAATGATTTTTGTTGTTGTGGAAGAACTGATACCCGAGTCTCAGAACGGCAATGAGACCGACCTTTCGACAATTGGAGCTATGCTTGGTTTTGCCACAATGATGATGCTTGATGTAGCATTTAGCTAAATACCATAAGGCATGAACAAAATATACTCTTTCCTCAAAAGCAGGTATTTCAAATTTGGAGTAGCCCTCACTATTTACATCCTATGGGTAATCTGGATGGGCAATTACTGGTTCCTTTTGGGGATCCCTGTCGTATTTGATGTTTATATAAGCAAAAAGGTCAACTGGAGCCCATGGAAAAAGAGAAACAAAGATAATCATCCGGTTATTGAATGGCTCGATGCCATAATTTTTGCAATCGTTGCCGTTACCATAATTAACATATTTTTTTCCAGAATTATAAGATTCCAACATCTTCCATGGACAGGACTTTGATGATAGGAGACCATCTTTATGTCAGTAAGGTCAGCTACGGTCCACGTACCCCTATCACATGATGGGCGACAACCGACACCAATCGCTGGATTCTCGTTATTGGGGGTTTGTACCGGAGGACCACATTGTAGGAAAGCCTATTTTCATCTGGCTATCATTGGATGCTAACAAAGGCTTTCTAAATAAGGTAAGATGGAGTAGGTTCTTTAGAAAAGCACAACAGTAAATATTTTTTTGCAAATCAATATTCGTACATATATTTGTACATATTTACGTACATAAAAAATGTTATCATGCTCACAACAACACTTTCTGACTTTAGAAAGGATATAAAACAATATCTTGATAAAGTGACAACGAATTCAGACACTCTAATAATAAACAGAGGAAAAGACGTGGGAGTTGTTATTATTTCATTAGACGAATATAATTCCCTTAAAGCAACACAACACGAACTCTCGTCAAAGAGAAATGAATCGAGATTAGATTCTGCAATAGATAAACTTAAGAATGGCAAATCATTCCCTAAAGAACTCATTGATAAATGAAATATATCTTTTTGGTTTAAGTAACAAGGTTTCTGGTCCAGACATATTTCTGGAGAGCATAGATTAATTTATAAAGTAAGAGAAGGGGAAATCCTTATAGCTAAATGTAGATTTCATTATGATTAACTAACAATTATCACTTAATATACTTCTATTATAATATGTTACAATTATTAGAAATCAATACCCATGAAAAAATTGCCACGCTGATTGATAATAATTTCAAAATCTGCGAGGTACAGGATATTCTGGATATAATGGGAGACCTTTTCCCACTCGATTGCAAGAAGTTCATAGTTCATGAAGCTAATCTGCATCCCGACTTTTTTGACCTAAAAACCGGCCTTGCAGGTGATATTTTACAAAAGTTCTCTAATTACCGGGTTCAACTTGCTGTAATTGGTGATTTCTCAAAGTATGAAAGCAAGAGTCTTCGCGATTTCATATATGAAAGTAATAAAGCGAAACTGATTTTCTTTGTACCGGATATGGAATCGGCTATTCTGGCACTTCAATAAATTTAGTTGATATGAAACCCTATAGAGATACTGGGATGATCGCTCCATGTGGCATGAATTGCGGAATCTGCCTGGGACACCTCAGGGAGAAAAATGTTTGCCATGGCTGTTGGGGAGATAATGATAATAAACCTTATCATTGTGTTGTATGCGCTATTAAAAACTGTGTCTATCTTGAAAAGACAGAATCAAAATTCTGTTATGACTGTGAGGTGTTTCCATGTAAACGGCTGAAACAACTTGACAAAAGGTACAGGACAAAATACGAAATGAGCATGATCGAAAATCTTGAGAACATTAAGAAGTTGGGTCTGGCTCAATTTGAAAAGAATGAACATGACAGGTGGCTTTGTAAAAGTTGTGGCGGTGCTATTTGCGTTCATCGTAAGGTTTGTCTGGTTTGCCAGAAAATAGAGATTCGACATGCCAGTTTATGTGAAAAAGAGAAAGTATACAGGTGGCTTTGTAGGTCCGGCA
>CAYQPF010000131.1:5018-14569 GCA_964419225.1 uncultured Candidatus Cloacimonadota bacterium
CATGCCAGTTTATGTGAAAAAGAGAAAGTATACAGGTGGCTTTGTAGGTCCGGCACAACATCGATGCATATGGGGTTACCCGATTATCCAGAAAGCCCCGTACCCGATTGGAATCGGTTCAACGAAGATTTTAAGGATTTCTACTTTCTTGAATCTGGCCGGGAAAAGGGATCTGTAATGATTATTGAAAAGAATAACGAAGAGATAGGATGTCTATGTTATGCTTGTTTTCATTTAAGGCAAAGATATGCTGAACTTGACATCTGGCTCAAAAACAAAACCATATGCGGTCATGGATATGGCACAACAGCGCTCAAGCAGCTTATCGATTACCTTGTCAATGAAAAAGGAGTAACAGATTTTATTATTAGACCATCAGAAAAAAATCTAAGGGCAATAAAGTCATATGAAAAGGCCGGGTTCAAACGTGTAGATGACAAAACTGAAACAATTAAGCGTTTTTTATCGGAAGAATATCTTGACAAATATGGCAATGGCGATTATGGATTCGACAATACTGCAGTACTGACATATGAAAAACATTGAAATCTCTGACTATCATAGCGGACAGGAGTTAGAGATCCATAATCTGATCAAAAGAGTCTATGATGAATTCGTCTCTGTTGACTACTCCCCTGCCGGCAATCAATTTTTCTACGATTGGATAGATCCCTCAAAGATCGCTGAAAGGCAGCTGTTTAAAAGAACCATATTTATTGCTTTAGCGGATTCTGAAATTATAGGGATGATTGAGATCCGTGACAATAACACAATTTCGCTTTTGTTTGTTGATAAAACATTTCAGGGACAAGGCATTGCCAGAAAACTTTTTCATACTGCATTAAAGAGTTGCCTGTTGAATGATCCGACTCTGGAGAAGTTTTATGTTCATGCTTCTCCCTTCTCAATTCCTATATACAAAAAACTTGGATTTGCAGAAACCGATATAATGCAGGAACAAAATGGCATAAAATATCTGCCAATGGAAAAACTGATTGAAAGATGAGAAGGAACATACTGTTGGTTGCACTTCTTCTGAGTCAGATATCAGGATTTGCATTATCAAATAACTCAAGAATTTCCGTGTTGACTTCCGATCCCGGTATTGAATACTACACAATCTTTGGTCACTCAGCTATAAGAGTAACTGATGATTCATTAGGTATAGACAGAGTTTATAATTTTGGAACATTTGACTTTAGCGAACCTTACTTCTATATGAAGTTTATAAAAGGCAATCTAAAATATTTTTTGTCTATTTCTGATTTTAAGACCTTTATGAGTTATTCATATCTTGAGAAACGAAAGATACATGAACAAGTTCTTGACCTTAATCTTATAGAACGGTCTAAAATATTCAACAATCTGGAGAGTTGCTATAATTCTCCTGACCGCTATTATATATATGATTTTTATTATGATAATTGTGCCACAAGGGTAAGAGATTTCATTTTTAAATCTACAGAACAGCAAATTTCGTTTGACTCCAATCAATATAAAAATAAGACATTCAGACAATTATTGAAACCTTATATCGCTGGTAATTATTGGATTGATTTTGGAATTAATCTGGTTTTAGGCAGAGAGAGCGACAAAATAGCAAGACCAGATGATTATATGTTTTTGCCATTTTACATAATGAGTATTTTACAAACTACATCTATAGTCAAAGAGCAAAAGATTATCCTTGATGCGTCAGAATCAATAGGCAATAGTTACAATTATTCTTACCTCTCTCCATGGATAATTGTTGTTATTTTATTACTACTCTCTGTCTGGTCAAAGAGCAGGAAAATTGTATTTTACACTGTGACATCTGTTGTAGGATTTTCGGGATTAGTTCTGTTGGCAATAGGCTTTTACACCGATAATGAAGCATTCTCAAATAACCTGAATGTTTTGTGGACCATCCCATCAATATTGGTTATTTTGTTTTCAGGTAAACGAACAAATAGATTAATAAAAGTGTGTTACATACTTTTACTGTTGCTACTACTTTTGTTTAGAAATTATCTTCCTCAGGAGCTATCATCTACTATTATTCCTTGGATAATGTGTTTGATATTAATACTACTTTTAGATTTTAATGATTGGCGTTCTACGTTACACAAAAATTATCATACATTTGTTTCCTATTAAAGAAACTTTTATCTTTGTATAAACTTGATAATATGATTGAGAAATTTAATGTTTTGTTTTTAGAAGAAGCTGCTCATTTCATAGATAACCTTGAAGAAAAGGTGAGAGATAAAGTAATCTATAACATCCAAAAGGCAAAGTTTTCTAATGACAACGAGTTATTCAAGAAATTGAAAGGCGAAATTTGGGAGTTTCGTTCTTTGTATGACAAAACCCAATATAGACTCTTTGCATTTTGGGATAAATCAGAAAAAACCAAAACAGTTGTAATATCTACTCACGGATTAATTAAAAAAACGCAGAAAACTCCACTAAGTGAAATTGAGAAAGCAGAAAAGATTAGAAAACAATATTTTGAATTAAAAAAATGAAAAAATGAAAAATAAACCATTAAAAACATATAGTTTAGACGAAATTACTGATAAACACATTGGTAAACGCGGAACACCTAAACGAGAACTATTTGAAAATGAATTAAGACTAGACTTAATTGGAGAAGCAATCAAACAAGCACGTAAAGACCGTAATTTGACTCAAGAAGAGCTTGGACTGCTGGTTGGAGTTAAAAAAGCACAGATTTCAAAGTTAGAGAACAGCTTGACAGATGCCAGATTTGAGACTATAATTAAGGTATTCAAAGCTTTAAACGCCAAAGTCAACTTTAACGTAGTATTACTCAATCAAAATGTCAAACTCGCTTGAAAACAACTTGAATAAAATAATTCAAATATTACTCTTCAATATGTTGGTGCTACTTGCCAACATTAATCCTGCTTATTGCCAGACAGATACTTCTAACAGAAAAACCTCATTCAGTCTTGATTATGGATTCAAAGTTACCGTTAAAGATGATGAGGATTTTGGTAGTTTTAAAACATTCATCTATTTTGAGTTGAGCAGGAACGGTAAGCTAATCTTTACCGACAAATCAAATATTGAATATGAATTTGGCAATAAATTGTATCCGATTGTCATGCAAACAGGAAAGGATAATTACGAACTGTTGTTTGAAATCAACGACAGGCCAAACAAGAACTATTTGATAAGGATTTTTGTAAAAGAGAATCGAGTCATCTGTACAGATAAGCTTCCAACATTCGTTTCTAAACCTGTAGATATTAATGGAGATGGAATTAAGGAGTACGCCGGATTCCGGGATTATGGTCAGATGTGGGGTGAAAACAATAGTCTTACAGCATATAATCCTATCCTCTATTATTCGGTTACTAATAGTGGATTGAAGCTAGACAGCTTGTTGACTAAGGAGAGAAATGAGCTTATCTATGGTAAGTTTCACGGTTATGACTTTAACGAAAAGGTTGAAGTGCCAGTCAGTGTTATTAAGAGGTTTGATGAGGAAATTAAACTTTTGTCCGGTAATTAACAAATGTTTAGGTAATTTTGTCAATCTAATAAAACATCATGAAATCAATTAATCCTAAATTCTTATTAATCTTTGCAATAGTGGTTTTGTACCCATTTTTTGCATCGGCACAAATTACAGAAAGAGATATTAATGAATCGGCGTTGCTAAACGCTCAGTTCACCCGCGAAATGGTATGGGATGCTCAGCGGTTCCCAACTTTTCCTTCTGCAGGAAGGGAGTGGGAATTGTCAGAACTTAAGCCTGCATACGATTTTGGTACCAGGTCATACATCGACTGGGGTCGTAACAGTGACCGTTACCTTATGTTCGAACTAGAGAGGTATAATTCTAACCTCGGGATATCATTGATTGATGATATTGACAAAAGTGCCCGGGCAAGATACAATGTTACCCTAAATCTGTATGAAAGAGACTGGCGCTTTGTAAAGAGGATTTCCAGATGGGGCAAACTGATGGGATTTGGTTCCGGAGGATTCATGTACGAACAGGAGGGAATGATAGGTACCTTTTTCGCTGTTGGAAGATTAAGAGAGGGATCATCTGTAAAATACCGTCCGGAAATTGCTCAATTGGAATATTTGTCTGAAATTGTAAGAGACAGGGGTTATGAAGATGATAATTCTGATGAAATCTCTTTTCTCACAGCTACATATTCAAGGGGTCAGGTATGGGACGTACAACGCTGGCCCGTATATCCTGCTCTGGAGAGGGATTGGACCTTATCGCGTCTGAAAGCTCCTTACGACAGGAGTATAAATTCATTAATCAACTGGGGCCGTTACAATGATCGTTACCTTATGTTTGAACTGGAATATGATAATTCGGGTCGTGGGGTGTCGCTGATAGATGATATTGAAAATTCGGGAAGAAGGTATTTTGTAGCACTTAAGCTATTTGAAAGTGATGGCCGCTATGTTAAAACTGTTTCAAGATGGGGAAGGCTGATGGGATTCGGGTCGGGTGGATTTTTGTATGAGCAGGAGGGCACATATGGAACATTCTTCACCGGTGAAAGGACAAGAGAGGGTGGAACTATTGCATACCGTCCTGAAGTCATCCAGATTAAATATGTGTCTGAAATTGTAAATGATGTTGCTTTCCTAAGATATGCTCCAAATGCCGATTATCGTCCTAACATCGGTTTTCACATAAATGCAGGTTATCATCCAAGGGGTGTGAATCGTCCAAGGGAAGGTTATCATCAGAGAGAAGGATATAATCAAAGAGAAGGTTACCGTCAGAGAGATGAATATCGTCCGAATGACAGACAGAAAGATAATGTCAGACCAAACAGTAATGATCGCTGGAATAATAATGATTCTCAAAACAATAAAAATCGCCAGAATGATGTTGAACACCAAAAAGAGAATGTACGCGACTCAAAAGATGGATATGTCAGACGAACTGATAACGACAGGAAAACAGATGTCAGAAAACCTGATGTCACTACAAAACCTAAGGAGGGACAAAAACCTGTAATTGAACAAAGATCAAAAAACGCTCCCAACACAAGATCAGAGACCGAAATTAAAACGGATCCAAAACCAAAAGGCGAAACTAAACCCAGAACCGAACAAAAATCAAAAACAGATACTGGATCTATTTACCGCAGACAAACCAGATAATTTCTATAATTGACCTTAAAATATCAACATCGATGAAAACAAAATCATACATTTCAATTCTGTCTCTTTTACTTCTGTTTTCTGTAAACAGTTACGCTCAGAAGATGAACACTGCAAGACTCGACAGCCTGTTTCAGACTCTTGAGGCCAACAATGTGTTTATGGGAAGTGTTGCAATTTCTCAAAACGGGCAGCTTCTTTACTCAAAGGCTGTCGGTTATGCCGATGTTGAATCGGCCAGAAAGTCTACACCTGACACAAAATACCGTATAGGTTCAATCACAAAGATGTTTACTTCTGCAATGATCTTTAAGGCTATCGAAGAGAAGAAGCTGACTCTTGACAAGACTATTGACCCATATTTTCCAGCTGTTGAAAATGCAAATAAAATAACAATCGGCAATTTGCTGAATCACAGAAGCGGAATACACAGTTTTACAGATGACTCTGATTATTTGAGTTGGTGTGGCCAACCTAAAAGTGTGAAGGAGATGGTAGATATAGTTGCAAAAGGCAAAAGTGAGTTTGAACCAGGCAGTAAAGCTAAATACAGCAATTCGAACTATATTCTGCTTTCTGTTATTCTGGAAAAAACATACAAGAAGCCCTACAGTGAAATTCTTCAATCTAAAATCGTAAAACCTCTGGGTCTGCAAAATACTTATATTGGAGGTAAAATCAATATTGACAACAAGGAGTGTTTTTCTTACAGGTTTAATGAAAAATGGATAAAAGCGATGGAGACCGACATGTCTGTTCCTTTAGGCGCCGGTGCCGTTGTGTCTAATCCTGCCGATCTTACTCGTTTTATTGAGGCTCTTTTTGCAGGCAAGATTATAACTCAGAGTAGTCTTAACCAGATGATTACAATGATAGAAAATTTTGGGATGGGAATATTCCAGTATCCTTTTTACGATATGAGGCTTTACGGACATACAGGTGGAATAGACGGATTCTCGTCTATGTTGACAATTATGCCGGGGGATAATGTAAGCGTTGCTGTGACTTCGAATGGAACAAGTTTCAGTATCAATACAATTATGCTTGATGCCTTGAGCTGTTTCTACGGAAAGCCATTCGAAATACCATCTTTTAAAACAATCGCTTTGTCTTCTGAGGAACTGGATAAATTTCTTGGTGTATATGCCAGTAGCCAGTTACCATTGAAGATTACGATCACCAAAAATGGCAATAAGCTTATCGCTCAGGGTACCGGACAGCAACCATTTGGTCTTGATGCATTTGATAAAAATCTGTTTAAAGGTATAAACGGGATGATCGTTATCGAGTTCAAACCCGAGGGAGGTCAGATGACACTTAAGCAGGGAGGCGCTACTTTTTTGTTCACTAGGGAATAACGTTGCAGTAGTTTACAATTTTGAAATAATCTCCTTGTCCATAGGCTTTACCTTTGATGGCCAGAAACCTATCAGGCGTCCTTGCTCATCAATCAGGTATTTCGCAAAGTTCCATGATGGAGAGTTGTCGTTCCAGCCATTTTTGCTTTTATCCGAAAGCCATTGATATACAACGTTTTTATCTTTGCCTTTAACTGACGATTTGTCCATCATCTGAAAAGTCACACCGTAATTCAGTTCACAGAACTCTTTGATTTCAGCATTTGAACCAGGGTCCTGACCAAGGAAATCATTTGAAGGGAATCCAATTATAATAAGGTTTTTTCCATATTGCTTGTTCATCTCTTCCAGATCCTTGAACTGTGGAGTGAAACCACACTTGGATGCTGTATTTACGATGAGAACCTTCTTTCCTTTCAACTGGTCGAATTTGAATGTATCACCAGTGATTGTCTTAAAAGATAGAGAGTAGAAATCTGCCGGGGGTGTTACCGGAATATCTTGCGCACTAATACCCTTACCAAATATGAAGGAGAAAAGAGCTGTAAAAAGTATGCTTGTTTTATTCATTGCTAATGTTAATATTATTAATACCTACATAACAATGCTAAAGGCAAAATGTTCTTTATGACGTTTAATAGATGTTTTTATTCTCCCTGTAACCTGCATTGTTCAGGTACCAGTCCGGATATTTTACACCTGCCGATTCTGCCCACTCGGCGAATTTAAGATGGGCACTTGTTATCTGAACTCCTTCTATTGTATACGAGTATGTAGATGCAATATTAATTGCCCATGGAAGATTTTCGGCAGATTTATAGTATTTGCCGGCAGCCGGATCTGATCTGTCCTGATTAGTGCCAAAGTATGATTGATTAACAAGGCTCGTCGGAGGATAATTTGCAAGATGCACCTCTTTGCCCCGCTCGTGGTTTACAATAAGGAATGGATTGAAACTATTCAGGTTAAGATCATTTATTCCATATACACCGGGAGTAAGACCAATATTCACAACCACTTTTACAGGAGCCACATAAGGATTTCCTGGTACGACATTCACGCCAAAGCCCGACGGCGCAGACATAATACTGTTTGCATTATCAAAGGCGATTATTGTTATTTTATCCTGATTTGCCTCCGTACCATTAGGATTCAAAGTGATGTAACTACCGGTGAGGACAGATCCTTCTACCTGGATATCAGACGCTTTTACCGTTGTTCCCGGTAACTGGAAACCAAATCCGTTTGAGAAACCTGCTCCAATTGCCCTTATTACAAAATTACAGAGCACCTCTGTTACCTTGTTTGCTGCATTTGTGACTATAGTAAACTGATAATCAATTACAAGATCATTAAAATCGAAGTCACCCTTACTAGGCCACAAGTCTTCAAAGGCAAGACTTCCATAGCCCTCAGCAGGAAAGTAATTATTGAAAACTCTCGCCGGATCCATCGGGTAGCTATCATCCGCATTGGCAACTCCATCACCATCCTGGTCAGGTGAGTTATTACGTTCAGAAAAATTAGCCTGTATCTCAGTCTGATTCAACGCCCTTCCAAACAACAGGACTTCATCTATTGATCCCTTGAAAAACTTCTGGACCCCATTATCGGAACCAAGCGATACACTCCGGGTATTGACTTTCAGTCTGCCAGTTACAGCCTTACTGTTTTTAAGTTGCCCGTTCACATACATCTTTAAAACAGTTCCATCGTAAGTCATCGCTACATGGTACCACTCGTTGAGTATTGGTCTTCCTAACCCCCACTCTAACGAATTACCGGTATTATCTTCCATACGTATACCACACTGCCACCCGTTCCATAAATCCAGACCTATACCGTGACCATCCCAATCACCTTTCTGGAAAATCTTCGATGACTTGTATTCCTTAGCTTTTACCCATGTCATTACAGTAATGGCGTTGACTGGGTTAAGATTTGTAGCAGTAGGAATACTAACATTGCTATTAGTTCCGTTAAACTCCAGACAACTCCCTTTTACTCCTGTTCCCCAGACTGCCCCACTTAAAACACCATTATTTGAACCAGTATAGTCTTTAACAGTAGTTCCACTGTTTTCGTCCATTCTCCACGATGAAATGAGATCTGATGATCCGTTATCGGGGTGCGGAGTAGCTGTATAAATCTGACTGACTTCACTTTCTGTTAATGATGTTCCAAATATCTGGACCTCATCAATTGTGCCCTTGAACGGGTAGAGTGTAGCTTGTTTACCTATTATGACATCGGCTGTAGAAGAATGCAGGGCACCCGAATTTTGTCCGCTGGCTTTCAGAACCCCGTCCAGATAAAGTTTCATTGTTGCCCCATCATATGTGGCTGCAACATGGTGCCAGTCGGTATCAAGGATACGGTCGGCATAGGTCATTACAATATCTTTATAAAGAGGGATATACAACGCAAATCCAACTCTTCCCTGAGCATCCATTCTAAGTATATACTTTACATTCTGGAATATAAGTGCTCCACCAGCACCAATTTCCGATTGTCTGAACCACAACGAAAGACTTATTTTATCTCCGGTCGGATTAAAGTTTCCTCCATTCGGAATAAGTACATTTGATGTATTTCCGTCGAATTCGAGTGCACTGCCACTTATACCTGTTATCCAAGACGTTCCGGTATTTGTTCCATTTTTTACACCTAAAACATCGTATGAAGTATTTCCGGTGTTCTCATCAAACTTCCAGCTAGCCAGAAGTCCGGCAGGAGGTGCTGGTGCAGCCTGCATACTTATAGCAGATGTCTGAGCAGGAAGATGGTAAGTAACTGTTATATGTGTTGACGATGCTATAGTTAGTGGCGATTTGTTAAACAGCACACTATTGACATGATTCGGAATATTTATAATAATGACACTCGGTTCCGGATATGTACTGTGAAAACCCTTGTAGTATACCACCTTCTCGTCCATTGAAGTAATGGATATGACGAAGGGATTATCGGAAGTGACTGAAATTTCGACATTCCTACTGGTTTTCCAGTCAAATGTTGGTGGAACGTTGAGTGATTCCATCT
>CAYQPF010000132.1:0-14516 GCA_964419225.1 uncultured Candidatus Cloacimonadota bacterium
CGATTGTAACAGCTCCTGCCTGACCGGCCTCCGCAACAATGTCAGCCTCTCTTGCATGCTGCTTTGCATTAAGTACATTATGCTTTATTCCTCTTATTTTCAACATCCTGCTAAGAAGTTCTGATATCTCGACAGAAGTCGTTCCGACCAAAACCGGACGACCTGCCTTTGTCAACTTTTCAATCTCCTCTATAACAGCATTGAATTTCTCTCTTTTGGTCTTGAAGATAAGGTCCTCCATATCTTTCCTTACAATTGGCCTGTTTGTAGGAATCACCACAACATCAAGTTTATAAATTGACCAGAACTCACCAGCCTCAGTCTCTGCCGTTCCTGTCATACCGGCGAGCTTGTGGTACATTCTGAAAAAATTCTGAAGTGTGATTGTTGCAAAGGTCTGCGTAGCAGCCTCAACTTTAACCATCTCCTTAGCCTCTATGGCCTGATGAAGACCGTCGGAGTATCTTCTTCCCTCAAGAATACGACCTGTCTGTTCGTCAACAATCTTTATCTTGTTATCCAGCACTACATACTCAACATCCTTTTCAAACATCGTATATGCTTTCAAAAGCTGATTCACAGTGTGTACTCGTTCACTTTTTAAAGCGTAGTCACTTAACAGGGAGTCCTTTGCAGCTATCTTCTCTTCTGGAGTAAGATTCTGTTTCTCCATTTCCGAAATTTCAAGCCCGATGTCAGGCAGTATGAAGAACTTAGAATCACTTACGCTTTTTGCGATAAGTTCATGCCCTTTATCTGTGAGTTCCACCGACTTTTGAGCCTCTTCAATTACAAAGTACAGATCATCGGTGATTTTGTGCATCTGCTTGTTGTTATCCTGCATATAGAAGTTCTCCGTCTTGTTCAGGATTTGCTTCTTCCCAGGCTCACTCAGATATTTTATAAGCGGGTTGTATCTTGGAAGACCTTTGTGGGCCCTGAGGAGCAGCACGCCCCCCTCCTCTTCGTCACCCTCAGATATCTTCTTTTTTGCGTCATTCAGCAACTGAGTTACAACAGCTCTCTGTGCAGCATATATTCTTTCTACAAATGGCTTATATTCATTGAACTGCTGATCCTCACCCTTGGGAACAGGACCTGATATTATCAGTGGAGTTCTGGCATCGTCAATCAATACTGAGTCAACCTCATCGACAATAGCATAGTGGTGCTTTCTCTGTACAAGGTCCTCCTGATTGATTGCCATGTTGTCGCGCAGATAGTCAAAACCAAACTCATTGTTAGTACCAAATGTGATGTCTGCCTTATAGGCTGCCTTTCTTGCTTCCGAATTTGGCTCGTGCTTGTCAATACAATCAACCTTCAAACCATGGAACTGGTAGAGCGGACCCATCCACTCAGAGTCACGTTTTGAAAGATAATCATTTACCGTAACAATGTGAACTCCTTTTCCTGCCAGGGCATTTAGAAAAACCGGGAGTGTAGCAACGAGGGTTTTTCCCTCACCGGTTGCCATTTCAGCAATTTTTCCCCGATGAAGGGCTACCCCTCCTATCAGCTGTACATCGTAGTGGACCATGTCCCATACAATGTTGTTCCCTCCGGCCATCCAGTTGTTTTTCCAAATTGCTGTATCACCTTCAATAGTGACAAAATCACGTTTTGCTGCAAGGTCCCTGTCACTTTCGGATGCTTTCACTCTTATCTCACTGTTTTCCTTGAGACGTCGGGCTGTTGACTTCATTATTGCAAAAGCATCTGGAAGTACTTCAAGCAGAATCTCCTCTATCTCTTCGTCAATTTTTTTTGTAAGCTTGTCAACTTCGGTAGCAAGCGCCTCTTTCTCGCCAACTTCTATCATAACATCTTCCAGCTTTGTTCTGAGCTCTCTCTTTCTTGCCTCGTCTTCAGCTATTTTTTCTGCTATTTTCTTCTTAATCAGAAGGCTCTCGGCCCTGAGATCATCATGCGAAAGCATATCGATTCTTTTGTATGCCTCAATGGTTTTATCGACATATGGTTGAATTATCTTCAGATCCCTGTCTGCTTTAGTACCGAAAAATTTCTTTAAAAGGCTTGTAATAAATGACATTTTATATTCTTTAAAATAAAACTCCGTGATTGTAGCCAACAAAGATAAAAAAATAGATCTAAACTTCTAAATTTGTGAAGATGAAAAGAGAACTGATTAAGAGTGCCGACGGGTCAAACACCCTCAGGTTAGCGGAATATGGTGAATCTTACCACTCTGTTAACGGGGCATTGACAGAGAGCAACTACATTTTTATAGGGTGTGGCTTGAACTATTATACAGAAAATGTTTTAAATAAGGAGGTAACAATTCTGGAAGTCGGATTTGGCACAGGTCTGAATTGCCTGCTCTCTGCCATTTTTGCCATTAAGAACAGAGAGATCAGAATAAATTATTCCGGAATTGAGAAATATCCTGTCACTGATGAGGAATTTCGCTCTTTGAACCACATTGAAGCGATATTAGAACAGACCGATGTTTTCTCTGATGATGAGATAAGTGAGATACGAAAAGTCAATGAAATTATTCAACTATCGGATTGGGACAAGTGTATTGATATAATGCCGAATTTCACTTTAACAAAGTTTAATTCTGATATTCTCCAGTACAAGGGTGACGGGCAGATAAATGATATTGTCTATTTTGATGCATTTTCTCCTGGAAGTCAGCCGGAATTATGGACGGGTCAGGTATTCGGAGAGATCTTCAAGTCTGTTAAAACTGGCGGTATACTTGTAACATATTCATCTAAGGGAATCGTAAAACAGGCTTTGAGAGAATCTGGCTTTGAGGTATCCAGACTTAATGGCCCGCCCGGAAAAAGGCATATTGTAAGAGCTACACGCAGAATTTAATTGACAATCTGAACCCTGTACATTTTTGGCCAGTACTTACCGGTAAGGTATATTTGTTTGTTTAAAGGATCGTAAGCAATACCATTCAATACGTCAGTCTTATCTGTCCGGAGACTTGAAGGCAGCAGGTTCCTGCAATCTACTGTAGCTTTAACAGCTCCGCTTTTGGGGTCGATTATCATGATATTATCGGTCAAGTAAACGTTTGCCCATATCTCACCGTTTATGTACTCCAGCTCATTAAGCTGATCGACACTCTTTCCCTTTAGCTTTACCTCAATTTTTGACTTCTCCTGAAAATTTGAAGGATCAATAAAGTAGATATTAGAAGACCCGTCGCTCATAATCAGCATCTTTCCATCCGTAGTAAGGCCCCACCCATCTTTTGGATTGAATAATGTTTTTATCGGTTTGAATGTGTTGATATCATAGACGAAGACTACTTTGTTGGTCCAGGTGAGAATGTAAAGTTTATCGCCTATTACCGTAGATCCTTCTGCAAAATATTCCTCCGGGAAAATTATACTTTTAAGTGTTGTCCCTTTTTTGATATCGACCTTTCTGAACTTAGATTCTCCTTTTATTCCGGTACTTTCATAAAGTTGCTGATTATAAAAGAACAATCCTTGAGTATAAGAGCCAATATCATGTGGTAAAACCTCTAGTACCTTTATCTTGTAACTTTTGGGTTTAACCTGTGTTGCCATATTTTTTTGAGCAAGTACAGGGTTAGCCACTATCATTAAAATAGCAGAAACATTTAAAAGTTCAGATAAAAATTTAATTCTCCTGTTGAGCATTTTTATAATTAATTGAAGCTTTAACAAAAGCTACAAAAATTGGCTGTGGTCTCTCCGGTGTGCTTTTTAGCTCCGGATGGAATTGAACCCCTATGAAAAATGGATGTTTAGGTAACTCCATTATCTCTACTAAACCCGTTTCAGGATTTCTGCCACTAGGGATAAGTCCTCCTCTCTGCAAATCTTCTACATACGCCTCATTTACCTCGTAACGGTGTCTGTGTCTCTCAGTAATCTCTTTTAATCCATATATATTAGCAGCAAGCGAGCCCTGTTCAAGCTGACATGAATAAGCTCCAAGTCTCATTGTTCCGCCTTTGATTGTCAGACTTTTCTGGTCCTCCATCAGGTCAATGACCGGATATTTGGCATTCTGCTTTATCTCTGTAGTCATTGCATCATCCATGCCAAGAACGTTACGGGCATATTCTATTACCGCCATTTGAAGACCAAGGCAGATTCCGAAAAATGGAACCTCATGTTCCCTTGCATATTTCACAGCCACAATCTTGCCCTCTATTCCTCTCTCTCCAAAACCGGGAGCCACCAGAATCCCATGCATTCCCTTAAGTTTTTCGGCAACGTTACCCTCTGTTATATATTCGCTGTGAATACAATGGACATTTACCTTACACTCATTTTCAGCACCTGCGTGGATGAACGATTCCAGAATTGACTTGTAGGCATCCTGCAGCTCAACGTATTTTCCAACCAGTGCAATATCCACTACCTCTTTTGGATTATATAGCTTTTCCAGAAAAACGTTCCATTTTGTCATGTCCGGAAGGTTATTTATAGCAGGAAGCTGGAATTTCTTTAGTACTATTTCATCGAGTTTTTCTCTGTACATATTCAGAGGTACCTCATAAATGCTTTTTGCATCAAGCGATTCTATAACCGCGTTTGGCCTCACGTTGCAAAAAAGTGCAACTTTTCTTCTGATATCGGCAGGCAGCGGATGTTCTGTCCTGCAAACAATTACATCGGGATGGACTCCGTTCTGCTGAAGCATTCTCACTGAGTGCTGAGTAGGCTTTGTCTTAAGCTCCTTGGCTGCATTCAGGTAAGGTACAAGAGTAAGATGTATTACAAGACAATCCTCATCGGGGAGCTCCCACTGAAGCTGACGTACAGCCTCAATAAACGGCAGGGATTCCATATCGCCTACTGTTCCTCCAAGTTCTGTAACAATTACATCATATTTACCGGATTTCCCAATCAACAGCATTCTCCTCTTTATCTCGTCTGTAATGTGGGGTATGATCTGGACTGTTTTACCAAGGTATGCGCCCTGACGCTCTTTGTCTATAACTGTGCGGTAAATTTTACCTGTTGTTACATTGTTGGCCTTTGATGTGAAGACATTCAGGAACCTTTCGTAGTGACCAAGGTCAAGATCTGTTTCGGCGCCGTCTTCTGTAACAAAGCACTCTCCATGTTCATACGGGTTGAGTGTTCCGGGGTCAACGTTGATATAAGGATCAAATTTTTGGATAGTTACTGATAATCCCCTAGCCTGTAATAATTTAGCTAAAGATGATGCAATAATGCCTTTTCCCAGGGAAGATGTAACTCCTCCCATAACAAATACATACTTGGTACTCATAGATTTTTTATGGATTGTAATACAGGGATACAAAGGTAAGCTAAAATTAATCTTTATCCCAATTTTATCTCTACTTTTACAGTCAGATTTTACAACACATTTCTTACAAAATGATTAGCTTCAAAGAGACACTAAAAGTAAAGAGTTACGAAACAGATATTAATGCAAATCTTAAACTCTACTCCTTTATGAATTTTGCACAAGAGGCTGCCGGATTGCATGCCGACTCTCTTGGTTTCGGTTATGACAACCTCATTCAGACAGAGACTGCCTGGGTCCTTTCCAGGATTCATGTTAAGTTTCTGAAATTACCCCGCTGGAAAGATGAAATATCTCTTGAGACATGGCACAAAGGGACAGACAGACTTTTTGGATTCAGAGATTTTGAGATTCTGGACAGTCTGGGTGAGAAAATCATTCTGGCTACCTCTTCATGGCTGGTCATTAACACCAGAACCAGAAGGCTACAGAGAATGGAGAACATTATGGGTGAGAATAAAGAGGGCAGCGACTTCAGGCACGCCATAAAGGAGGCTGCAGAGAGGCTGGTTTCTCCTCAGGAGATGGAGTTTGTAAGGACCAGGGTTGTGGCATTCAGCGATGTGGATATCAACAGGCACACCAACAATGCCAAATACACAGAGTGGGCATTGGATTGCATAAAAGAAGAGGTGATAACAAATATCAGGATAACTGATCTGGTTATTAACTTCAACACAGAGAGCCGTATGGGAGATTCAATCGACTTCTATAAATACGACACTCCGGAAACAATGTTCATTGAAGGGAAAAGGGGCGACACCTCAATTTTTCAGTTTAAACTGAGCTATGTGAAATTATAGATCTATCGATCTGCCCAGGTAATCTGAGAAGCTTTTCTTTTTTGGTGTATAGTCGCTTTCGAATAGTGGCGAAGAGATCAAGAAATCTGCCGTAGAACGGTTTGTTGCAGTTGGAATGTTGTACAGGCTCGAGATTCTAAGCAGGGCCTTTACGTCTACATCATGAGGCTGCGGTTGCATAGGGTCCCATAAAAAGAAGAGCATATCAATTTTACCTTCGCAAATCATTGCTCCCAACTGCTGGTCACCACCAAGAGGGCCTGATTTAAGTAATGTAATGTCAATGTTGGAATTATCCTTCCTGCGATTCTGGGTGAGTGCCGCCTCAACCATCCTTCCGGTGGTTCCTGTACAAACAAGTTTATGGTTGGCGAGTGTTCCTTTGTTGAATTCAACCCACTCGATAAGATCCTTCTTTCTGTTGTCGTGTGCAACAAGTGCAATTGTCAGTATTCTCATTTCTAATATATTAATTTGAGGCAAGGCGTTTGAGACTATCCCCGGTGAGCCGGTAAACTGTCCAGTCATCCATGGCCCTGGCTCCCATTTTCTTGTAAAACTCTATTGATGGTTTGTTCCAGTCAAGAACCGACCAGTCAAATCTGTCGCACTCTCTATCTACCGCAATTTTTGCCAACGCCTTGAACATCTCCTTACCATAACCTTTTCCGCGGTATTCCGGTTTTATGTAGAGATCTTCCAGATAGAGGCAGGCTCTCCCCTTGAAGGTAGAGAAATTGTGGAAGAAAAGGGCAAAACCTACAGGTACACCATCAACTTCTGCAATCAGAACTTCGGCCTGCCTCTTCACAAACAGACTTTCGTAAAGAACCTCTTCATTAGCGGTAACATCGTCGCTAAGCTTTTCGTATTCAGCTAATTCGCAGATAAACCCAAAGATAGTTGAAATATCGCCCTCAACCGCACTCCTTATAAGAAAATTCATGTTCAGCATGCTTTGATTTGTGTGCAAAGGTAATTATATATCCTAAAAAGCCGGCTATACAGTTACCAATTTACTCCACACTTAACAATATCTTCAATAAAAGTTCAAAATAAATAAAAAGTTGATGCTTAAATATTTGTAAAAAAGCTTTAATAGCCATAACTTTATACCGCTTTGTAATGAAATTAGTTACATACTTACATTGATTTTTAGCAAAGAGAATAACAGTTGTTACAATATTGTCTCACAAATTTGTTCTAAGCCCCGGTTTGAGGGGGGGGTATTGAATAAATATGAGTAGAGATACAAGTTAGGTGCAATGCAATAAAAGAGAAAAGAATATGTCAATAAACGAAGAACATCCTGTAATGATTACTCCAAAAGAAAATCTAAGTCTTTGGAGGTATATGGATATCCCATCATTTTTATCTTTATTAACTAGTAATTCATTAACATTTGTAAGAGCCGATTTATTTGAAGATAAATACGAAGGGAAACTTCCCAGACCAACAGCTGCACTAATTGACCATCAAATGAATTTGCAGATAAATAATGGAGAAGTTAAACCAATGTGTCGAAAATTCTCAGAAATATTAGATAGGGATAATAAAAACATATTTTTAAATTGTTGGTGCAAGGCGAATCATGAAATGGTTCATATGTGGAAAATTTATTCTAAAGAAAATGGTATCGCGATTGAAACAACATATGAGCGGTTGAAAAATTCAATTGTTTCAACTGAAGCTGTGTATCCTACCGAGATTCAGTATTTAGATTATAAGCGTGATATCGTAGATTGGAAATCTAATGGATTGACAGCTTTTACAATAAAAAGAAAAGAGTATCAATCTGAAAATGAATTTAGGTTACTCATAGCATATCCAAGAATTCTTGAAGACCAGTTAAAGAACTTTAAGACTCATGAACAAATAAATCCTGTGAGAGAAAAACTATATTCTGAGACTCCAGTAATACATTGTAAAGTAAATATCTCGGATTTAATTACAAGGATTTATATATCTCCATATGCACCAAAGTGGTATTTTGAGGTAATTAAAAATGTCTCTTTTAAGTGTGGTTTAAAGAATATTGAGATAATCCAATCAGATTTGTAAAAAAAGCAAAGCACCTAACAATGTATAAAAATAATAGCCGAGATAGTAGTGCTTTCAAGGGCTTTAGCCCGCTTCAACATTCTTGTAAATTGACAGGAAAGTGTCACGCAGTCGGCTACTATTCTTATACTCACCGTTATGCACAACTTTAACAAAAGACACAGCTTACTGAGATGACAGAAGAACAAATATTAATAGCTATATCGAAGTCAGGATATTTATTTGAATCAGAAATTTCAAAATTTCTTGCTGACAATGGTTTTTTTGTAGAGTCCAATGTGATTTTTCAAGACCCGATAACAGGAAAAAACAGAGAAATAGATATTGTTGCTGAAACATATAACGACTTTTCAACTGGGGATTTTGATAGGGTAAGTTGTAAAATTTGTTACTATTTTGAACTGAAGAACAATGACTTCCCTCTTGTTCTAATGACAAAACTGCAATTTAACCCAAACACACCTGATGATATATTTAAAGAGATTTTGACTGTACCTTCAGGAATTGATTATGATTCCTATTCATTGTTTACAGAACAGCTTTACGACCCTAATCAGAATTTTTATACTCAATATTGCTCATTTACCAAGAAGAAAGACAATGAAATAATGGCATCGCATCCAGAAGAGTTATATTCAAGTTTATCAAAACTTTGCTGGTATTGCGAAAAAAGGACAATTGAAACAAACCAATTATTTGAGGAAATGACAAATGAATATTTCAGGCATTGGTTAAATGTTCCAGTTTTATTAATGAATAATGACTTATATGAACTGACTGTTGGTGAAGGGAACCCAAAATTAGAGAAGGTAAAATATTCAAGACTTTTATTAAATTTTCATTTTAATGATAGACCAACATCAGCTGTGATTTACGTTGTGACTAAAGACTATTTAAACGATTGGCTTTCTGAAATGGATAAACTCGAAACAAAAGTTAGAGCAAGAATGAAAGAAAGTAAAGTAAAACAGACAAAATAAAAAGCTGTGCATAACAAGCGGTATAAAACATTGGGGATTAAGTGGTTATTCGAGCGTTCCTCCCTGCATCAAGTTCGGTGTAACTTGACAGGAAAGTCACCCGCAATCCCCAACCGTTTCATACCGCCAAACGTTAGCGGCCATGTTTTGACATAAATATTTTAATGAACATAAGATTTAAAGAGGATATCGCAAAATGCGACAACATTAAGCACATTAACATATGGCAAATAAAAATTTAATTCCAGTTGAGAAGATTGATCGATCTATTCTTGTTATTAGAGGATATAGGATAATGCTTGATAGAGATTTAGCTGATATTTATGGAGTTAAAACGAGCAGATTAAATGAACAGGTCAAACGTAACATAGATCGCTTCCCAGAAGATTTTAGGTTTCAGCTAACAGACCAAGAGAAAGAAGATGTTATCGCAAATTGCGACCACTTAGACAAACTTAAATTTTCGCGGACAAATCCTTACGCATTTACAGAACACGGAACGATAATGTTGGCAAGTGTACTGAATACATCTACTGCCATTGAAACAAGTGTCTTAATAGTAAGAGCATTTGTAAAATTACGAGAACTTCTCTCTACACATAAAGATTTGGAAAAGAAAATATTGGAACTGGAATCAAAATATGACGAAAAATTTCATTTGATATTTAATGCAATAAAAGAGTTAATGCAACAAAAAACGATTGACGAAAACAGACCAAGAATTGGTTATAAAATATAATATTAATACATACACAGTCGCTAGCATGCGTCAAAATACATGTATAATGAAATCATATCTCTTTACTCTGGTTCTAATTCTTGTCGCTACATTCGTTTGTGGGCAAGAATCAAAAGGAATTTATATATTATCCGAAGAAACTATCAATAATTCGGATATTTTAAGGCTTCTTAATTTTGAGAGGATTGATTTTATAAAGCTAAGTTTTAAAGGAAGTGGTCTCGCAAATAAAAGTTACCATTTAACAGTAAAAGAAATCTGGGATGGAGTGATTAAATCGGAATCAGACATCATTAATTCTGCAAAATCCCCCATAAAGGAATATAAATATGTGAATGACTCGGTTCTTTCAATAGATATTATTGCAAAACCGATAATGGATAAGAAGATAAAAATGAGCTTTAAATTCCCGGGAGTGATTATTGAGAAGAAATTTGATGGAATTAATTCTGACAACTATAGTTTGAGGAATTTGTCAGATAATGAATTATTTAAAGCGATCATTGGGGAGAAATTTTATTTGCTTGCATATATATTGCCATACGAGAAAAATGGAGTTTTATCATGGTGTGCTGTTGAGAATAGTGGTGAAAACGTTCTAAATTGGGGGAAGGAATTTTGTATAAAACACTATCTTGTTTTTGAGATGAAATTTGAATAAAGCTATTGCTAATAAAGGCTATATGCTATAAACTGCACATTGCCCGAAACCGCTATCGATTTTTAATTTTTAGAACAACTTTGTTAAAACATTTATTATGAGCGAATCCCAAATTCAGATTTACAATTCTAATGATGGAAATACTGAGATCGAGGTAAAACTTGAAAATGATACTGTTTGGTTAAGTTTGGCTCAATTAACGGATTTATACCTAAGGGACAAATCTGTTATTTCCCGACACATAACTAACATCTTTAAAAAAGGGGAATTAGATATAAATTCAGTAGTTGCAAAAAATGCAACAACTGCTGCTGATGGTAAAACATATCAAGTAGACTATTATAATCTCGATGTTATAATATCAGTAGGTTATCGGGTAAATTCAATAAGAGGTACACAATTCAGAATCTGGGCAAATAAAATCCTAAAGGAGTATCTTATTAAGGGATATTCTATTAATGAAAAGGCTCTAAGACAACAAAATCTGCAATTGCAAGAACTTCAAAAAACAATTAAAATTTTAAGTTCTGCAGTTCAGAGCAAAGAGTTAACTACCGACGAGAGCAAAGGTTTATTAAGCATTATCTCTGACTACTCTTATGCTCTGGATATATTGGATCAGTATGATTATCAGTCTCTGACAATTACTGACACCTCCGGTAAAGATATTTATAGGATCTCATATACAGAGGCGATTGATCAGATAAACCTGGTCAGAAAAGCATATGGCAACAGCGAACTTTTTGGCAGGGAAAAAGACGAGTCGTTTAAGAGTTCTATTTCAACTATCTATCAAACATTTGACGGGAAAGATCTATATCCAAGCATAGAAGAGAAGGCTGCTCATTTACTCTATTTCATCACGAAGAATCACTCTTTTTCGGACGGTAACAAAAGAATTGCAGCATTTATGTTCCTGTATTTTCTCTCAAAGAATGGTGTTTTATATGATAAATATGGTAGTAAACGAATTGCTGACAATACTTTAGTTGCCTTGACACTGATGATAGCTGTCAGCAAACAGGAAGAAATGGGTATTATGATAAAAGTCATTGTAAATTTGATAAATACTAAAAATTAACACACGATAATAGTAATAGTTATAGAATAATAATGAGAAAAATCATAATCCTAGCCCTAATAACGTTGACAAATATTTCGTTTAGTCAAGTTTCATTTTGTCAAGTTAAGAAAGAAATATCGTTTAAAATAACAGGAACAATTGTCTGTAATTCAACATTAACGAAAGAAATTATACTTATCACTCAGACAAAAGAGATTCAGGACACAGCAAAGGTATCAGCCAATAATTTCGAGTTTATCGGAAAAGTATCTGAACCTACAAATGCCGCAATTATTGTAAATGGGAAAATGATTAAATTTCCGCTTGTCAATGATGAAATTGAAATAAAAATTTTAAATACAGATAATAATGAATTTGAAATCCAGTTTAAAAATTCACAAGTGAATAACAATCTTCAGGCATACTATAAAAAGGAATCCAAAGAATATATCGACAAATACAAATTATTTGAAGAACAAATAGTAAGATGTGTAAATGATGACATTAAATTAGAGAAACAGCTTTCTGAAGATAGTCTTGCTATTAACTTTGTTCAGCTACTGGTTCGTAAATATAAAACCGCGCCTGACAAATCGGGATTGTCAATTATTTTAAGTGATTTAACAGGTCTATTTGGGACAAGAAATCATCCTGCAGAAATTGAAAAATTGTTTAAACTGCTTCCAATTAATGAGCAAAACGGTTTTTATGGAACTGAAATCAAAACCTTTCTTGAACGATCAAGCAAAATATTGATGGGGCAAAAAATTGATTTTGAATTTATTGACATAAACCAAAAGTCATATAGTATAAATGAATTTAAAGGTAAACTAGTACTTTTAGAATTTTGGGCCACTTGGTGTGGCCCTTGCATTTCTCAAATACCATTTCTAAAGCAGGTTTCTAAGAAGAAAGATAAAATTCAGTTAATATCAATATCAATTGACACCGATTTAAGTAAATGGAGAGATAAAATTGTAGCCTTAGAAATGGATTGGATAAACATACACTGCAGACAAGAAGATAATGACTTACAAGAGAATTTCTTTATTACAGGTGTTCCTTATAACATTCTGATTTCCAAAAACGGAGAAATCCTAAGAAAAAATATTACCATGGCTGAATTATTAGAACTTCTAAATCAATAATTTAAAGTCCGCCTCAAATAATAATATGAAAATGTTAAACTTAAAGAAAATTTTCAGACTCTATTTACCTTCGGTTGTATTTTTCGGATTTTTCACTACTCATGCATTGGCATCAAGTATGCCTTTAATAAACATAATAGCCGGCAGTATAGTTTTACTAATCATAGTGAATTTATTTCTCCAGAATATACTTTTAAGTAGAATTCTCGGGACAATTTTTCTTATAGGCTCATTTTATATGATATTGGCATTGCTCGATGATATTATTGATGGAGAAGCAACAATAGGATACCTCTTTGGATTCTTTATGATTCTATTCAGTATTGCGATGTCGGTATTACTAATTATAGGATATAATAAGCAACAACAAGAAGAGATCATAGGACAGTCATAACAGCAGCCTGCTTTCACGCTATCGCGCAAACTGCAAGCCGCCGTCCGTTATAACTTAACAATTATAAAACAAAAATTATGAAAAAGTCTAAAGCTATTTGTAAGAAGTTTTTACTATTTTCTCTATTGGTTTATATTTCTACACTGACTACAAGTTGTAGGCATGAACAAGATAAACCTCAAAATGTAAATTTTGACTTAACAAACGGAAAAATTGAATTAAATTTTGAAGATTTATTAAATAAATATGAAATCGTTCAACTTGAAACGAATACGGAATGCCTGCTTAGTGGAAATACAAAGTATTGTATTACTGAAAATTATATTATAGCTATTGACCCTGATAAAATATGTAAATTTGATAAGAAAGGCAATTATATAAGCACACTTGCTAGAAGAGGTAATGGCCCTGATGAATTTGGAACAGTAGTAAATCCGATCATTGTTCCCGGAAAAGAAATTCTGTATTATATAGATTTCAACAGAATCGGAAAGATTCAAAGACTTGACATAATAAATGAAGTGCTGTTAACATCAATAGAACCGATATCTGGATTTTTTTCGATTTATGCAGCAGATAATGATGGATTTATCTATGGCATATCAAATACAGGGATGAATATTACTGATAAAGAGAGTGATAGTCTATCCTTAGCTTTTAAATATAAACCCGATAATGATTCCTTGTTTATTTTCAGAGGAACCAAAAAGTTCAAAACGAGTATGTTCGGAAACATTTTTTATGGTAATAGTGTAGATTTTAGCCTTTTAAACTTTAATTATTCTGATACTTTATTCAAAATTAAAAATAACAAGTTAATAGCAAAATACATTATTGAATTAGAAAAGCGAATAGGAGCAACTTCTAATTCTGGATCTGAATTGAGACTAATTTTTGAGAACAGACATGGATATGTGTTTCATAAATTTTATTCTGAAATAATAAAAAGAGAGAATGGGTCATTAGAACGCAAAATGATTTCTTCTAATTATCTATTTTTAGATAAGCTAAGTGGTAAATTAAATATCCTTGAATCAGTATATTTTAAAGAATTCAAACAGCGTGTATATCTAGCGAAAGACAGTGAATTAAATATTTTCCCACTACCAGTTACATCCGGAGAGTATGCTTATTGCATAATTGATGCTGTTTATGGAAAATTAATAAATAAATCCTATTCAAATGATGAGAACTCTAATCCTTTAATTTTATTTGGCAAGATTAATTAGGGATCAAATGATACACCGAAGACTCTGGCAGAGTGCGTAGCATATGCATGATTTACAGACACTTGCAAAACGTCCTAAAAATCAAATAAATACACAACTAACAAATTATCTGATAACTGCTAAATACTTTGGCAGAGTTAGGAGGT
>CAYQPF010000133.1:0-14509 GCA_964419225.1 uncultured Candidatus Cloacimonadota bacterium
TTGGAATATGTGGGAAGAAACGGATATAGACATCACACAGTATTTTTATGTGGAGATTTTATGGAAAGTATTTACGATGCTGCAACAAATTACTTGGGCTTTAGTGTACATCTTATAGGAGGTGAATATGATAGAAATAATAAATGATAAATGGCAAATCATACAAGATGTCAATGACGCAGGAGAAAAGATTGGACTTTTCAAAGACGATGCTGATATAACTACTCACGGTGCTCAGTTCTCGGAATGGGAAGAACTTTCCGAACTTAAGCATCTGCAGCTTGTTTTTGCTCCTCACCCATATTACGGAAGAGATTTACGATATTTTAACGAAGCTCCTTGGTGGTACAGACGTGAAATAATAATAAAAGAAAAGAGTAAGCATATTATCCTTGAATTCGAACATGTTGACTATTATTGCAAGGTCTGGGTCAATGGTATTTATCTCGGTTGTCATGAGGGTTATTCAATGCCGTTTTCGTTTGATATTGTTGATAAAGTCAATGATGGCAAGAATATTATTATTGTTAAAGTCTGGTCGCCTTGGGACAAAGAGATGGACGGAAACAATCCTTACGACAGAACATACAGAATAAAACGCAATATGGTAAAGGGCTCTTATGAACATTCAGATACATTTATACAAAGAGATATAAATCCTATTGGGATTTATGGGAATGTGTCTTTGGACTATTGCGATTATATTATCGAGAAACCTAAAATTAAATACACTCTTTCAGAAGACCTTGGTATAGCAGAACTTTTTGTAAAATTCAATCTCTCGGATGCATGTGGTAGAATTCTTCGTGTCATTTTGTATGATAATTTTACAAACTGTAAATTATTTGAGTATATCAAAGAAATAAAAGACAATTGTGTAATGCTTAAGGAAAGCATTGGAGGCATAAAACTCTGGAACACTTGGGATAAAGGAATTCCTTATACTTACAGGCTTGAATGGCAGGTTTCAGACGAAGTGGGAAGGAATTCGCGGAGCTCGCAAATAATAGGATTCCGCAGCATACAGCTTAATCGTACTAAAAAAGAAACGGCATATTATCTTAACAACAAGAGAATGTATGTAAGAGGAACTTCTTATTATCCAGATTTTTATCAGTCGGCAATGTATTATGACAGATATAAACGCGATATTAAACTTATAAAAGAAGCTGGATTTAATCTTGTCAGACTTCATGTTCATGTGGAAAATCCGGCTTTTTATGATTTATGCACAGAATACGGAATAGCGATTATTCAGGATTCTGAATACAATTGGATGCATAATGATTCTGTTGAATTTTATGAGAAATTTATTTCTATATATCTCGAAACCGTAAGAATGCTAAAATCATGTCCGGCGGTTATAACTTGGGTTCTGCTTAACGAACCTGGGTTTGCTGATCCTTCAGGCCGGTATCTCTGCAAAGCAATGACGGTAAATCCTGCTCCTGAATTATTCAAGAAAGTAAACGAAGAAACTCCTGATATTCCGATAATCAAAGGTTCATATTGCACAGATGATCTAGATAGCGGTGACAGTCATAACTATACAGGATCACTTTACGGCGGTGTTTATACGGACATATATGGAACGGAAGAAAAGCTTAATACTGAATTCGGATTTGATGCTATCTCGTGTCTTGAAAGCCTTAAAAAAAGTAAAGCTATTATAGATAGATACAGAGGAATTGATGAAAATTATATTAGAGAAATTCAGAATTATCAATACAAACTGATAAAGTATTTTATTGAGCATTATAGAATGCAGAAATATAATCCGAATGCAGGTTATATTCAGTTTATGTTTATTGACAACAGCCCGACTAGCTTTTTTGGGTTTTACGACTGGTACGGGATACCTAAAAAATCTGTCGATGTGTTATATTTTTCAAATAGGCCAATAGGAATCTTTGCGAAATATAAAGACAAACTTGATGGAATTTACGCTGTTAACGATTTTAATCGTAATCTCACCGATTGTGAAGCTATTTGGACGGCAACTGACAAAAATACGGGCGCGGTGTTATTTGAAGGAAAGAAGAAAATAAATATAAATGCTGATGGAATTGTTCTGATCGAGAAATTCGATAAAAAATTTGAGGAAAGTATTTGTTTTAATCTTAAGCTTATACTATTATGCGACGGTGAACTTCTTGCGGAGAACTATTATGAAAACATGTTCACCAAACCTCAAAAATTAGAGGGTTATCCGGAAAAAATATCCCATGAGTATGGAATTAGGCTGTTTAAATTTTAAACGGATAAGATAAATTAAGAATGTTTCCGTTCTCTGAGAAACAGAATTAGCCATTAATTACATATTTTATAGATAAAATGGTAATACTTGCACTGTCAGCTGCGATCATCCTTATTACGAGTCTGTTGATGATGAAATATACCAGGCCGCTTGAGTATAAACGATAAAAATGGTAATATTTATACTGTTTAATATCTGATCTGATCAAACAAAAGAATATCAAGTTGGGAGATTAATACAAATGGAGCCATTATTTGAGAACTACTATATTATCACAAAGGAATTACTCCTTAAATGGGCAAAAACTCCAACAAGAAAGACGATCTATATTGTTTTAAAATCAATTGCAGTGTTATGTGTTTTGTCGTTTGCTTTCGCTCTTTGCTTATCTGTGATTATCCATGATTTATATTATTTTATCTTTTCATTCGTGGGAATTATATTTGGTTTATATTGGCTGTTTTTTAGGACAAGAGTAATCATATCCAGACAGTATAAGATAAGGAGATCGACTCAACAGGGAGATGAATGGTTTAGAATAATAAAGTTCACGGATCAAATCGACGTCATAGAGAATAATAGTTCTTCAAATTTCCAATACGGTCAGATTTCTGGCATTAAAGAATTTGACAATTTCTGCTTTCTGTATTTCAATAAAAACATAGGGCTTAGAATACTCAAAGATGGTTTCAGGACTGGCGATTATGATTCATTTATAGCATTTATATCTGAAAAATGCCCCAATATTAAGAGGACATCAAATACGAAGACTTTCAATAAAAAGGAAGGCGGCAATAAATGAAAAAATCACTTTTAGGAATCGCTATCAGTTTATTTGGAATTGCGCTGATACTCTGTTCTTCAGGAGGCGTTGAAATTCTAGGCTTGGGGATCTCTTTTTTGGGATTGCTGGTTTCCCTTCTTGCAGCATATAAAAAAGAAGATCATCCTATAGACTAAGCGAACACGAATTACTCATTTCCCTATTTTACTTATAAGGGTATACAATAAAACAACGAATATTATTAATATTAAAAAAATAAAGTAATGCTGGAAGAAGAATTGGAGAGTAGCAAACAAAAAATGGAGGAGCTGACACGCCAATTTGGGCGGATTTGTATGATGGATGTGAACTGGAGGCTAGAAAAATGATCGTAAATCAAATCATAAAAAATAAAAGTGTATCGGGATTATGAGCTTGAAATTGATTTTTCACTAAGCTGTGAGCAGTCAGGAATTGCTTTTTGAAAAATAGAAAACCGATGAAATCCAATGATATCAAATTGACCTCTGGTGGAGAGCTCCACCACATTTACCGGAACAAAAAAGAGCACCAGGCAGGTACTCTTTTTTGTTCAATTTACAATTGTGTGTCAGGCGTTCGAAATAAATGCCAAAAATGTCATCTGAAAAGCAAACAATGAGATAGTTTTACTTGTAGACAATCATTAGCAAATGATTGCATATTGGCTTAAAATAGAATATAATGAATCTAAAGAAAACTTTATATATAAAGAATATAAAGAAATCGTTATGTTAAGAAAAGAGGTGAGAATTATGAATTTGGCAAGAGTGTCATCAAATGGACAAATTACTGTTCCAATTGAAATACGGCGAAAATTGAATGTAAAAGAAGGGGATAAAGTGATTTTCCTTGAAAATGCAAATGGAGACATAGTCCTTCAAAATTCATCAAGAATTGCAATTCGGGAGGCTCAAGCTGCTTTAAAAGACGTCAATGTTCCAGAAGAAGAAATTTTAAAGGATGTAATGGATTTGCGTTACCGAAAAGGAGAATAATAATGCGAGTGATGATCGATACAAATGTAATTATTTCAGCAATGCTGAAAGAGGGATCATTACCTGATATTATTTTAAATGATGTTTGTAGAAATAACGAATTGATATTATGCGACTATATAGTGAACGAATGTTACGATGTAGCAAAGAGGCGTTTTCCAACAAAAATTCAAGTATTAGATAAATTGCTTGCGAATCTTCACTATGAACTTGTTGCAATTCCAAGATTTAGCCAAGTCACAATGAGAGATATAAAAGATCAACCCATTTTAAATACGGCTATTGAACACAATATTGATGTTCTTATAACCGGAGACCAGCATTTCCTAGAGCTTAAGATTGATTTGCCAAAGATTTGCAATCCTTCAGAATATAGGATGTTGTATATTGATAACAATATGCAACATAATATTAATGACTCTATTGACCGCTAGTGTGTTTACGCGGGTTTTAAAACAGTCAAGATGGTCAATACTGTGGAACGTATCTTTAACTTCACGAAATTTTGCAAGAAATTCCAGTTGACAAAACCTTCAACATTGCATTTCCAAAATTGAAGTCAAAACAAGGGGGCGTATTATGACATATAAAAATGTGAAACGAAGATTCTTTGATATTCTTGACAAGGAAGAGCAAAACGGAATTCTCGAAAAAATCGTGGATATTTTTATCCTGTCTCTGATATTTTTAAACGTCGTTGCAATGATTATTGAAACATCTCTCAAATCGCCGGAATGGATAAACATTTTTCGTATCTTTGAAGCGGTTTCCATTTTTATATTTACAATAGAATACATCTTGCGATTGTGGGTGTCCGATTTATACCGACCTCATATGCCGCACTGGAAAGCACGGATCCGATATGCTTTTTCCGGAATGGCCATGATTGATTTATTGGCAACATTTCCTTTTTATATTCCATTTTTGATAAAGATTGACCTTAGGGCACTAAGAGTATTGCGCCTCTTCAGGCTGCTTCGGATATTTAAAGCAAATCGTTACACCAACGGGATGACGAAGGTTTTAGCGGTGATAAAAAACAAATCAAGCGAATTAATATCTTCTGTCATTGTTGTCTCAACATTAATGATCATGTCATCTGCGTTGATGTACAATGTCGAAAATGCGGCTCAACCCGATATTTTTAACAGCATGTTTGATGCAATGTGGTGGGCGACTGCAACCCTCACAACAGTTGGATACGGTGATATATACCCGATTACTGTCTTAGGTAAAATCCTGGCAGCAATCATCGCATTGCTTGGAATCGGGATTGTGGCAATACCGACCGGTATTATTGCAGGAGGATTCATGGAATTAGTAAAAAAAGAAAAAGTCATATGCCCACACTGCGGCAAGGATATGAATGTTCATATTTAGTAATAGATCTCATAACAAGATTTTCGGATAATTTGTGTTTAGAGACCTCCACCAATTTACGGAAAATAAAAAGGAACACCTTATATCCAAGTGTTCCTTTTTTGTATACAATTGTGTGTCAGGCGTCCGAAATAGATGCCGATTCAAATAATAAATATGCGGTGTAGAGCGGTATGTCTTGCTTTTAAATTATTATAATTTGCCGGTCATTATTTGGGGAAAGGGATTCCAATTTGCTCTGACACCATATGGTGGTATTCATGCAGTAATCGTTTTGACAATGGATTTCTCCATAAAACAGGCGAAAAATACATATTATTAATAATTTAGTCATGCTAAAATATTTTCATTAGTATGATGTTCTATCAAATGGCCGGATCTCTCCGCGGCGAATACGCAATAATATTAAAAATCTGAAAAATCAGATATAGCGCAATTTGACAGTTCAATAGAGTAAGGAATTCTAAAAACAATCGATATCTATATCCAATCATCAAGGTTTACAAATTCATGACATTTCTAGATTATCTGATTACTATCTGATCGGTCAGCGATGTGTTTTTGTTACTTGTTAATAATATTGCATTGGAGGATTGTGTATGAAAATTTCAAGATTAAAATCATTGGTTAAAAGCATTTCCATTATTCTAGCAATTTCAATAATCATTACGACATTGCCGGTCAATGCAGTCACTACAATCCCTTTAGGAACGCAGACTGCCGCGGCGCTAAGCGCGGAGCACAAAATCACAGGTGAAATCGAAAGCAAGAGAGACCGATTCACAAAGACGTTTTTATGCGACGACAGCTCGCTGGTGTCGATTGTTTCATCCACTATATTCTTATTGCGCTTTCGTTATTATCCATAGAAGCAGTTATAGTAAACTGGGTGGATAAAGGTAGAGGTGTAGTCATTGATGTATCAGTATTGAAAATCGGATTTCCACTATCTTTCATACCAAGGGGGATTTATGCGCAATATTTTCGAAAATAAACGCAGTGATAGATGCTATACAATGTTGATTGTTCTATTACTAATCATAATTCCAATAACAATAACTAACGAAATACTTAATCTATTCACCATAAACGTTAAGCTATTGATATATATAATACTGATCACGAATATTTTATTGGTACTGAAAGTTGAGAAAAATTCCAAAAAAGGTCGAAGAAATCTTACATATGCCAGGCAATTACTTGTTTTAAGTACTTGTGCTGTAGGGTCTGCATTCTTCTTCTTCGAAATTTTAACAATATACTTTTCCATCCTTTTAATTCCATTCATGATTGCGCTAATTCTATATGCAGTTGAAGAAATTATAAGCAACAAAGATGATTAGAGATCTCCCAATAGTGCTTCTATTGACTGATTTGCGACTTTACTTACAAATACTATGAGGGGGGCCGTCAAGGATTTTTCGCACATTTGATCGTAATAAAAGTTCGTGTAATACCCGTTTGGTGGAGAGCTCCACCACATTTACCGGAACAAAAAAGAGCACCAGAAAGGTACTCTTTTTTGTTCTGTTTACAATTGTGTGTCAGGCGTCCGAAATAGATGTAAATAAGCAGTTAAGACAAAATGTCTTCACTCATATAAGAAATACCCCCAAAAAAATGAGTGAATCAAATTTTCTCGTTACAGAACATTGATAATTGAATAATCAGTAGAAAAGTGCTTGACATTCACTACTCCCCCAGTTACTGACCACAGATCCGGAAGCCAGAGTCATGCAGAACAAGGACGGATTCCATTGCTGCTACAATGTCCCAGACTACTGTAGACAAAGGAAGCCATCTTATCGCGCGATACAAGGTCACTAACTATTGCACGGATAAGGGGCTGTAAAATGCCAGATTTTATAAATTGTTCTGGGTCTCCAAAGGCATGTACAATAACGCTTCACAATAAATAAGAAGTGTTTCTGTAAATATAAAAATTGACTAGGGTGGATATTCGAAATAATATCATATTTATATTTTGAAGGCAGATATGAGTTTATCAAGCATCCGTTGATTCTTTGAAATTGTCGTTTCTGATACACCCTTTATCGAAGACATATATTCAAGTATTGATACAGCCTTTTCGAAATCAGTAACATTAAGTGAAGCAGCTTCCAAGCGATCTTTTATATACCCTCGGATGAGGTCTTGCGAAATATGATACTTCACATGCCTAAACTCAAACAAATAGTCCAACGTATTGGGTAGGCCTGAATTTATTATCTCTTGAATAGCAAGTTTTCTAATAAGCCAGTAGGGATGTGCTTTAAAATTGAACAAGACATCATAGGAAAGTTTACCATCATGAATATGCTTACACATTTTTTTAAAAACATTGGCGGATGCATCAGAGCTTGAAGTGCTTACCATTTTTATCAGCAGATCAGCTGACAAATCTGAAAATTTTGCGTACTTGCTTTCATTGATGCCAATCTGTTGTGCGCGCATATTCAAAGCCTTGATAAGCTTTTCGAAGCCATCAGGTGTATATAGCTCAATATATTGAAAATTCCAAAGGCTAAACGGTACATCACATTGATTGAGCTTTACGGGGATTAAAAAGACATCTTGACTAGGATGATTATCAGACACTTTCAATGAAATTTTAACTTCCCGGTGAAAATAGCCTGTTTTTATATTTGATACATCCGAAAGACACACGATAACGGCATCGGTTTTCCGTAATTCCCGTTCAATGATCTCTTCCCAATTTTGCCCAGGAAGCAATTCTTTATTATCAATCCAAGGATCGAATCCAAAAGCTGTTAACTGCCGATACAGAACATCGACTTGATCGTTATCTTCATGGGCATAGCTCAAAAAAACTCTTAAATTGCGATTGTTACTCATGTCTCTACCCTCGTTTTTCATAACTGTTAGTGGTCGTATATTTTTCCTGATTTCTCATTTTAGATGATTTTTCAAAAACTACAGCTTTACAGAATACATATTTTGCGACTGAAAAATGGCATGATTCTGGACAAGAAATTTATAGTTGATAGGGTATCAAGAGAAGATTGAATTCGAGCTTACTCCGTCGTTAGTCCGTCATATTCGAGCTTACTCCGTCGTTAGTCCGTCATATTCGAGCTTACTCCGTTGAGCTCTTTCAAGATCCTCGATTATTCATTTGTGTTTTTGAGGCAAAGAGTAATATTGACTGGGATCGTGTTTTGATTTGCCATTCCATAATAAGAGTTTACGACTTCCAAGTCTTCGAAGGAGCAAGCTGGCGGATTTAATTGCCTTTGATATCACACTGCTAGCCTCCCTGGCTGTAATTCGGCCATTTGCTGCCACGAACTTCAGTACTTTGATTTCTTCCTCAGTACATCCATCGAATGAGTGTTCATCAAAATGCTCAGTATATGACACGGTCTTCTGGCTTTTACGCTCATCAATATTATTTCTCAACGTAAGAAGTACAGAGTGAGGATTGGGCTGTGTATATTCCAGATCAGGGAGACCCATTTCACGCATGTCTTTAATCATACGTTCAACACCTTCGTTGAGCTCTCTAACCCAGCCAAACAAAGTCAAGACACTTGCTATACGCTCATTTCGTGACCAACGTGTATAGGTCATGTTCTCAAACGTTATGGTTGGCGGCAGGGGGCTCGGGCTGAAGATTTCTAAACGGTCATCAAACATTTTTATGCGGACGTAGTCACCGCCAAACGAGTAGTCTCTGTGAACAAGTGCATTGACCATGCCCTCCATCCATGCAAATTCAGGATATTCTGGTAGGGAAATAAAGCGCCCATCCGGTCCCAGAAACTGGAAGTCGCGTAATTGCATACCGATCACTTCCTTGGCTTTCTCAAGGATTTTTGGTATAGATTGATCAAACGTGATATCTTTTACGATGTTCATCTGTGTTCCTGGAAGAGCAACCGTTCCGTCATAACGCAGGAAGCGCATTCTGGCAGTTGGCATGAACTTCGTCGGGTCTTTACTGAAGAGAAGCACAGCTGCTTTAGTATAGTGCTCATCTTTTTGAAAACCTTTGGCTTCAAGAATTTTCTGGATTGGGCTATCACTGCCTAAAGCTTTGCGATAGCGATCCAGCAACTCTTGATCCAAATCATCAAACTTTGCATACGGCTCAAAGGTGTCTTCGAAACGGACTTGTTTCTTTTCATATTCAAGTCGTGTAACTTCATCATGACTCAATTTCTTGGTCGTATCATTTATACGGAGATAAACATCATCGTTGCTTGCATGAATCACGAGGTTAAGGCTTGGTTCCACCGTAAAGACCAGGACAAAGTCGTCCGAACCATCTTCATGTTGGAAAGAAACCTGATTTATGGTTACGACAGGTGTGTTCTTACAGAACTCATAAACAACCGTATTGAACTTTTCGACTGGCTTGGCACCATTCTTCTGAAATCCAGTTAATTCGCCATCATCTTCAATGCCAATAGCGAGAATTCCACCACCGGCATTAGCAAAGCCAATCAAATGCTGTGCGATTTCTTTGGGCTCTTTGCGAGCGCTCTTGCGATCAAAATATGTACCTTCCTTCATGGAGGCCATTTCTTTTAAGGTCATGGATATCATTGCTGTACTCCCTTATTTTTGAAAGCTGTTCTTTTACCGTGTAGTCCTATATATGTTCTTTATTATACTATAGATAATGAATAGAATAAATTAAAAATCTATTTTTTAGCAATAGGCTAAAAGGGATATCGTTGACAAGGTATTGATTATTATGCCGAAATATTCTTAAAATAAATGCAAAATAAAAGGCTGCATTTTCTTGGTGGAGCAACTCCACCACATTTACCGGAACAAAAAAGACACCATCATCGGTGTCCTTTTTGTTCAATCTACAATTGTGTGTCAGGCGTCCGAAATAGATGCCGGGTTTTACTAATTGCTCTGGGCTAAAAGCATGTACAAATACACTTCATAATAGTGATAGTATTATACGAAGTACCAAAAGTAGCATATGAAACAGAATCTCATGTGTGTAAAAAAACGTAATCTAATGTCATGATAGTAAGGATTGAAATCGCAAGAATAAACATGCTTTTTTTCATAAATTCTTATAATATATTTCTAATTCATTCGTCGTTATATCACTTTTTTCAATTGTTGTCAATTAAAATTATAAATGTAATAATTTGCATTTAATGACTACAATACAAATGAAATAAAGCGATGAAAAGATCCGGAAAAAATGATAGCACATCGATTATTAGTAAAAAATAACAACACAAAACAATAATAAAGATTGCTACCTCCATATCTATTTCTGGCTGTATGGATCATCCTGTTATAAAAAATGGACATATAAGAGACCCAATTTCGTCATGGTATTCCTGATTTTAGTAACATTGCATTGATCACTTTCCAATTATCCCTAGTTGAACGTCGTTTCCCGTCTTAATGATTCGGTGGCATCAAGGTTTAAATTTATATCCAATTGTTTATCTGTTATTTCATGCCTCTTTATCATGTCAATAAATGTGTCAGAATTAGTATTCATTTTGATTTCAATCGTTTTGCTGGTGTATTATATTTCGCACACGCCTTCTAATCATTTTTAGGCTTTAAAACCTTTTTTGTACTAGAACACTCAACAGTACCTATTTATGCTTACATTATAAAAAGGATATAAAGAAGAGATAAATTGTAAAAACAATTGTAATTATTACATTATTGATATAAAATCAGTAGAATAAAATTCTCCGAGATTATTACTCTCGTTTCTGCATTAATGGGGGATAAAAGATGTTATCATTTTACTTAGGCTTGATAGAAACCCAGGAAGAAAAAGATAAATTTGAAAAGTTGTACCATCAATACCGAAGACTAATGTTTTATGTGGCAAAAGAAATATTACATGATGATTTTTTAGCAGAAGATGCAGTTCATAATGCTTTTATAAGAATAATCAAGCATCTGGATAAAATCGAAGAAATATCTTGTCACAAAACCAAGAGCTTCATGGTTATAGTGGTTGAGAATGTTTCTAAGGACATTTATAACAAACGTAAGAAGGAAAAAAATATTTCTTTTGATGATTTAGAAAACAATGCATTTGATAAAAGTGATGTTGCTGAAACTGTTATTCAACAAATAAGTGTAGAAGATATTGTAAAAAAAATCGATTCACTTCCGGATATTTTCAAAGAAGTTTTACTGCTAAAATTTGTACACGAATTAAGCGACAAAGAGATTGCAAAGGTCCTTGAAATAAGTCCAGCGGCTGCAAGAAAAAGAATTGAACGTGCAAGGCAAAGAATATCCATGCTTTGCTATGGAGGACGCGAATAGATGGTTAATTATGAAATCCCTGAACTTATTTTAGCACAAGCCTTCAATCTGTATCAATTGAGCCGATTGGAGAAATTGACCAATGCAGAAGAAAGAGGTAGTAAATATAATTTTTCAAATACTTTTATTACAAAAATGAATAAGTTGATTTATATAAAAAAAAAATCGTATTATATTTTTATTAATACTATGGCAAAGCGTGTCGCACTTGTCATCCTATTGATTTTAATCACTATGTTTTCGACTGTATTCAGTGTGAAAGCGCTCCGAGATCCCACGATAAACTTTATCGTTCATATTTATGAAAAGGTTTCGACTATAATTTTTGGCGATGAGAATGGAAAAAATGAAAATTTTCCGCCTATAATACAAGATTACTACGAACCCCAAACCATACCGGAAGGATTTGAAATAAAAGAAAAAAAAGATATGCACTTACTCTATCAGGTTGAGTATTCCGATAAAAATGGGTGCGATCTGTCATTCGAACAGTTTACAATAAAATCAGCACATATAAATATTGACACAGAAGGTACAACATGTGAAAACATATTGATTAACGAAAATCCTGGAATATATTTTTCGACCAAAGGATATCAAAATTTTATTTGGAATGATGGGAGATATGGTTTCAATTTAAGTGGCAATATGCCTAAAGAAAAGCTATTCGAGATAGCAAAATCTGTTCAAAAAAAGAAATGATAAGATATATTTAAATATTTCATAAAAGCTTGTCACAAAATACCCGTTCTCAGAGTTATAGAGAGAGTATAGCAATTATAATTGCTAAAAATTCTTATATAAATTTAGGAGGGCAAATTTTATGTGGAAAAAACCGATTGGATTCCTTTTGTGTCTAGTATTACTATTTTTGCCAACGATGAATGTGAATGCAGCAGAGAATGAATCACAAAAAACCATTCCTATTAATACAAGTATCATTGAACAAGACAGTGTTATTCTTCCTCTTTTTGCATATACAAGAAGTACATACACAAGTCTTTCAATTTTATCGGGGACTGCCTCATGCGTAACTAGTTTAACCGGATATCAAGGTACTACCACTAATGTCGAAATTACAATGTACTTGGAAAAACGCTTTTTGTTTTTTTGGCTTACAGAAACTAGCTGGTCAGGAACATTCAATAGCTATAGTGGTTCAATGTATGAGCAACATAGTGTTTCGGGTGGCACCTATCGAGTTAAAGCTGTATATGTTGCCTATAATGGAACTGCCAGTGAAACAATAACCGAATATAGCTCTACAGTCACTTATTAGCTAAGAAGGCTTTAAATCCACCTGAATATTTTAGCTTATTTTTTACATATCAGGATAATTTTTAATTATAAATTGCATGCGCCGACATAACATGTCCTATTGCTGACGGTATGCCTGACTATGGATTACTGGATATAATTGACAACGGTAAACTAAACGGAAGGAAATGGCATTAAACTGATAAGTGTTTAAATATATAGATTGCTTCTATATTGTGAAGAGCATCCAGAAGAGGCTCAAGTATATATCTCCGATTGAATACTCAAATCATTGAGAACAGAGGTTGGCGGATGCAACTTAGCAAATTGTCTACATAAAAGTTGACGTCCCGCTCCGGAACTGCATGAAATACAGCTCCGGGGTCATTCTTCGAAAGAGGGTGGTTCGATGATTGTATATTGAATGACTTGTAATTATTTATTAAGTTAACAGAACGTAATATTTGATTAGGAGGATAAATATGAAAAATCGATTTAGGGTAAAAGCAATTACTATATTGGCAAGTATTTTTATGTTGATGTGTGTTATAAATATTATTCCTGCTCATACATATGCTGACTCAGTTGAAACAGGCTTGCGCCAAGGCATTAAAACAGAATATAGCCAATCTTTAACAGCAACGGATATTTCGAATATTAAAAACATCAGTGATCAAATAATTCGCGAGATGTCATTAGAAAAGGAAAATGATAATGGCAATATTATTGTTCCTGACAGAGAATCATTTAAAGACAAGCTGTTAAAACATTATTATGAAGAGCCCGACAAGCAGGCTGCAAATATTAAAAATATTGACTCGATTGTCGACTCTTATATGAATTATTTTTCTAATATGAAATCAAATGATTATGTCGCGCAAGATTTTCGACTATATCCCCATACACATTATTGGCATATTTATCCAACTTTAACAAATCATGTACACTGGATTGCCTATGATACTTCACTAATTGGTATTGATTGCTATAGAGCAAATGTTGCTGGCCAGAAAAATTCATCAGAATCAAGAACCGTTAATTATACCTTAGGGTTATCAGGATCCGTTGAAATCAAGGGTACATTAAGTATTGGCGGATCGTGGTCATATGGTGAATCAGTAACGACAACTATAACAACAGGAACAACGTGCCCTGCTTGGACAATTTGCTGGTGGCGACCGTATGCAAGATATTCTGAAAATTATTACACTGGTACCTATGACACAGAGTTTTATGATTTGCATGGTAATTTACATATAGTGTCTGAAGGTAAATACCTTTCCGAAAAAATATCCCTGGATGAAACAACTGAATTTCAATCGCGAGAGAACACAGCACATAACCCATCGGCTTCATCACCAGCACCATATACTGGGTGCCCAAATGCATGGTGGTAAGTCATTAGCTGATTAACTAAATAGGTAATCATGGTTCGAATTATTTGAACCATGATTGCCTATTTTCTAATATAGGGGCTGCCGAGCAACCCCGGGTTTATGCAGTATACTCTGACAATGGTTGGCG
>CAYQPF010000134.1:0-14342 GCA_964419225.1 uncultured Candidatus Cloacimonadota bacterium
AAAATTCTCTTTGACAAATATAACACTTCCCGTAAAGAATACTCCATTAATTTCCCTTGAATTGATTTCTGACTCCAAAAACCAATATTAAATAATGCCAACAAACTATTATCTACCTCCCATCTCAATTCTCCTCTTGAGAGGAGTACCCGCGTAGCGGGGGAGGTGTGTCATCACTCTCCTCAAAAATTCTCTTTGACAAATATAACACTTCCCGTAAAGAATACTCCATTAATTTCCCTTGAATTGATTTCTGACTCCAAAAACCAATATTAAATAATGCCAACAAACTATTATCTACCTCCCATCTCAATTCTCCTCTTGAGAGGAGTACCCGCGTAGCGGGGGAGGTGTGTCATCACTCTCCTCAAAAATTCTCTTTGACAAATATAACACTTCCCGTAAAGAATACTCCATTAATTTCCATTGGAGTTGATTAATGCTTGATAATGATACAAAAAAAAGAATAGATGCTGCCAGAGATACCTTAGTCGGTAAAGTCCCTGATCCCAAAAGCCAAGTCGAACAAATCACCATGGCTCTCGTTTACAAATTCATGGACGACATGGATCGTGAGTCCGTCAGCATGGACGGTAACCCCAGTTTCTTCACCGGTGATTTCCAACGCTATGCCTGGTCAAAGATCTTCGACCCGCGTCTGGGTGGTTTCGAAATGCTCACTCTCTACAGCGAAGCTCTTATCAAACTTAACCAAAATCCTAACATCCCTCAACTCTTCCGTGATATTTTCAAAAATGCTTATCTCCCCTACCGTGACCCTGAAACTCTTAAAATATTCCTCAAAATCATTAATGAATTTTCTTATGACCACTCCGAGCGGCTCGGTGATGCTTTCGAGTACCTTCTTTCAGTACTGGGAAGTCAGGGTGATGCAGGTCAGTTCAGGACTCCCCGCCATATCATAGATTTCATGGTTCAGGTTATCAATCCCCAAAAGCACGAAGTAATTCTTGATCCTGCGTGCGGGACTGCCGGTTTCCTTATTTCCTCCTACAAACATATCATGTTGCAGAATACTAAGAAAGTCCCGGGAGATTTACTTACCCCTGATGACAGAAAAACCATGCTCATGAATTTCAAAGGTTACGATATTTCCCCTGATATGGTCAGACTGTCTCTGGTTAATCTCTATTTGCATGGTTTCGCACAACCACAAATCTACGAATACGATACCCTGACCAGTGAAGAACGCTGGAGTGACTATGCCGATGTAATCCTGGCGAATCCTCCGTTTATGTCACCTAAAGGCGGAATAAGACCACACAAAAAATTCACTGTCCAAAGTAACCGCAGCGAGGTCTTGTTTGTTGACTATATTGCCGAACATTTAACCCCCACCGGCAGAGCTGCTGTAATTGTACCGGAAGGGATTATTTTCCAGAGTGCCAATGCTTATAAAGACCTGCGTAAAATGTTGATTGATACCTGTCTTTATGCAGTGGTGTCTTTACCAGCAGGTATTTTCAATCCATACTCCGGTGTCAAAACCTCTATTCTACTTATGGATAAACAAGTCTCCAGAAAAACAGATTCCATCCTTTTTATCAAAATAGATAACGATGGCTACGGACTCGGTGCTCAAAGAAGGGAAATAGAGAAAAACGATATGCCCGAAGCTTTACAAACAGCTAAAGAATACCTGAAAGCTGTCAATTCTGGTTCTGTGGACTCCTTCAAACCAGAGGATAAAATAGGTTCTACTCTACTTATCAAGAAAGATATCATCAGAGAAAATGACTTTAACCTGACAGGTGATAGATACAAGATTACAGCTGTAAGGGGTAATCATAAGTGGCCCATGGTTAAGTTGGGAGATATTTGTGATGTTCGGGATGGAACTCATGATAGTCCAAAATATGTACAATCAGATGGATATCCTTTAATTACTTCAAAGAACATCAAAAATGGATATATTGATTTCACAGATATTAATCTAATCTCGAAAGAAGATTTAGACAAAATAAATGTGCGCTCTTATGTAGATGATGGAGATATTATTATGCCAATGATTGGAACCATTGGAAATCCAATTATCGTAAATAAAAAAAGCGAATTTGCAATAAAAAATGTTGCTTTAATCAAATTCTCTCAGAATAGTAAAGTCCTTAATCAATATGTCAAGTTCTTACTCGATTCTGATATTTTTTCTTGTTACTTGCGACAACAATCATCTGGAGCTACTCAGAAGTTCATATCACTAGGATTCATTAGAGGAATAGAAATTCCTCTACCGCCCATAGAAGTTCAAAAAGAAATTGTTGCAGAAATTGAAGGATATCAAAAAATTATTGATGGTGCTAAACAAGTTGTAGATAATTGGAAACCCAAAATTGATATTGATCCTGAGTGGCCAATGGTGAAATTGGGGGAAGTATGTGATGTTCGTGATGGAACTCATGATAGCCCTAAATATGTGCAAACTGATGGATATCCTCTAATTACTTCCAAAAATATCAAAAATGGATTTATCGATTTCACCGACGTTAATCTAATCTCAAAAGAAGATTTGGATAAAATCAATGAGCGTTCTTATGTAGATAATGGAGATATAATTATGCCAATGATTGGAACCATTGGAAATCCAATTATCGTAATCAAACAAAGAGAATTTGCAATTAAAAACGTTGCTTTAATCAAATTCTCTAAGAATAGTATAGTACTTAACAAATTTATGAAATCCTTACTTGATTCAGATGCTTTCTATCACTATTTTCAGCAACAATCATCTGGAGCTACTCAGAAATTCATTTCTTTGAATTTTATTCGGAACTTAGAAATTCCAATACCTGATATAAGTGTCCAGTATGAAATTGTTCAAGCAATCGAATCTGAAAGAAATTTAGTAATTGGATTCCAAGAAATAATAAAAATGTTTGAAAGTAAGATCAATTTTGTTATTAATAGAATTTGGGAAGGAAAATAATGGATTTCGAAGAAGTAAGAGAAAAAATCCAGAATTGCCTACCTGCATCATTTGGGAGTATGGATACTGACGAATATATTCAATATGTGTTGTCAGCTTTTTCTGAAAACTATGCAAATAAGAGATTCCAGTTTTCATTTCTAGCATTCCATTTACTATATATGTGCTTTATTTATAAAATGATATGGCAAGGGAATCAGCTATGTCTAAATGGGATTAGTGATAGAATCCAACATAAATGTAGCTTTAACCCTTATGATTCTCCTTTTCGACTGTCTGTTGTACCTGAGAAAGAAGTAATTCCATTTTTGAATCATTTTGGATTTCATCAAAATCAAACTAAACAATTTTCATCATCTGTGGACTGGAGAGATAATTGTGCACATGCCAGCGGATTCATCCAATATAACAAAAAGGATGTTGATCGAAATATTGAACAAATTTTAGCATATATAATGGATATTGAGGCTAAAAACAAAACGAATATGAGTAGATTATTCATAGAGTATTTCAATGAAAATTTCAAACCCAATGATCCAGGCTCGTACTTTCCACAAGGCTTTGAATCAGTGAATAACTTCATTAATGCTTATTTACTTTCTTACAACGATTTATTAGTAATATTGGAAAATAATATTACGATACTTGATGAATCCTCAGGGGACCTGGACAAATTATACCTTAAAGTCTTTTATACTTTATTACTAGGGTGGTATGTAACAACTAAGTATGACGTTGCCTTCATCGATATTGATACTTGTATTCAACAAATCCAAGTTGGTATTGAAGAACTGGACACCGTTTCAATGGATGAATTACTATTAAATGAGTTATCGGATATAACATCATTACTAAGGAAGTCTCGAGAAAAATCAATATAATTAATTCATGTCTAATGTACAAGAAACATTTCATTTAATTAAAGAAACCCAACAAAATAATACATACTAAGAAGTTGTTCTACTTTGTTGGATTTGATTAATTATTTTAATGTTTAGTGGGCAATTTCCCCTTCAACCATTCTGAAAAAATTATATATGTTGAATTACTTTCACGAACCCATAAAGTTTCATTACTACCACCTTGTGGTTTTGCTTTAGTGATATAATAATATAATCCTAAATACTCCTGTTCCTTGTATTCATCAGTTATAATATTTGTAGATAATATGGGCAATATTGCAGCCATTCCATTCTTTTTTCCATCTGCAAAACCAAGCTCCCAAGGCATCCATTTTGAGTTAGATGAATTCTCTGAGGGTACATATAATAAACATTTACACTGAATAATTCTTTTTCTTAGTGTTTTGGCAGTGTCTTTTGTGACTTTACTCCTATCTAACTGATCATCTTCAATCCAATCAACGTAAGTTGAAAATCCCATACCTTCAATTGATTTTTTTAAGCAAAGTATATTATCAGCATCTCGATAAGAATGCGATAAGAAAATATCATATTCTTTGGCTTCATCAAATTCTGCAGCTTCTCTTAGCAAAACTTTTTTTGCGTCAAATATTCCTGCGGTTTTTGTAATTAGTGATAGTTCTGATTTCCTAAATAAAGGCATATTTCCTCCAATGTTTTATTTATTTTCCACTTACATTATGAATACTATTTCTTCAATACTCAATATAAATAATAATCAACATTATAACACCTATTTAAATTTGTGAGTTTTATAATTTAAAACTTACAAGTTCCTACAGTGAGAAACTGTTTCGATGATTTCAAGAATGGTTGAAATTAGTGTCTTGGAGGTTGAATAAGTATTTAGCAATTTGAATTTATCAACAAGTTCTTGCGTATTATAGCCATAATTGCTTAAGTCCTTATCAACCAAATCATAAATTTCTTTCGAAGCATACCCTGTAGCTCCAATAGGAATTATAAACAAGCTTTTTGAATGGGCAATTTCAAATTCTGATATCATACCATTTGATATCACTAATTCACTATTCTCAATTTTATTTCCAAATATGAATATTGCAATTCCAGAATAATCACACATATCTTCTCGATATTTCTTCCATAACTCTTTAAGAGGTATAATTCCACTTTCATCTTGGGGAAAAGGTCTAAGCAACAATTGATCTTTCTCTAATCCCGACTCGTTTATATAAATTTGTTCTAACGCTCCTGTTATAACAGAACTGCCAACACCTAAACCAAAACCAGATACTATTCTATAATTGGATTTGATTAGTTTTTTTGACAACTCATGAATGAATTGAAGAGATTCCTCTTTTCCAATTTCACCATATTCGGCAACTGCACCAGAAATGAAAATGGTTTTTCTCTTATAAGATTCTGAAATTTCTTTTAAATACCTTGTGATATCACTATATTCTTCAACGAGAATGGTTTTGATATTAAACCTTTGAAGATCATTTATGAATAATTTTTGTTTAACTTTTGCATACTCAAATTCATCTTGGGTATTAAAGTTTTCCTGTTTTACGGCTCTTAAAAAACAATAATGCCTTCTTTGATTATTGTTGTAAGTTACCCTGATTCTGCTCAAAATATAGTCTATGTTTGGATCAGTGAAACTAAAACCGATGAAGAGAAACGTTTTAGAGATTAATGAGCCAGAAAGTGCTGTAATAAAAGGAGCATGTGTTAAATGGTATTTCTCATAGTCATCCTTTGTCAAAATGGCCTTATCTGCTTGATCTACATCGCCATGAATTTTATAAACAATACAATCTCGCTTAGGTTTAGTATAAGCTAATTGCTCAACTGTGTATTTTACATCAGGATTTCTTTTGGATTCTAAAAGAGATGTTTCTATCAATTTATCATAATTTGTAGTCCAATATTCCTTTATCGGAAGTTTAGATACTAGTTTATGATTTTCTGTGATAATAGCTTTTTGGGAAAATTGGTCTATTATTTGTTGACTAACCTTATGCCGATTATTGGAATTTTCATTACAGTGGTATTGAGCAATTGCTACTAAATCGGTTTCTTTATTAATATCTAAACCAATTTCTTCTGACAATGGTTGCAATAATTCTTTCCATGTAACAAAGCCACTAGAAGCTGAGAAACCTGCACCTAAGAATAATGCCAAATTTTCTTCTTCTAACTCTTTTACAATTTCATTAACGTATGATTTATTCAATTTCATGCCTCATTCCTTAGTTAATCATTTCATTTTTTAAAAATGCATACAAATACAATTTAAGTGATTACTTTACTAATATTTATTTCTAATTTCAATAGCTTTTTCAACCCAATTTTCAAGATTTTCTTTAATATCATCATACACATAAGTACTAGTAGAATAAGGGGGATCATAAGCTTTGACAATATCTGCCATAGAAGTATCGCCAATTTTGTATGCATAAAATGGATTTTCTCCTTTTGATGACTGATTGTTATTACTGTCTTTCAAGTTATGTATATATATTCCTAAAAGACCTTTCCCCTCTTCCCATGCCTTTTTTATTTCGTATTTGATCCACTTGCGGCCAGCTGTTTTTTCACCAATTAGTACGATAACGACAGATTTACCATACATTTGATTATCAATCCATTCTTGAATTGCTTGATCTCCATTTCCTTCAATTGTTTCCCAATCATTATCTGAAGCCGGTCTATTTCCATCAATAATACCCATGTTACGAACTTGTGAAGCTCTCCAATTATCTGGTTTATAATGGAAACTGTAAAATGCTTTTCTTGCCATAATTAATCTCCTCTATGTTATTTTGTGGGATTATCTTCTTTTCTTTCGCTATCTGAGCCACTTCGAGAGTGTGAGTCAGTCTTGTTCTTAAATGATTATCATGACTGGAAAGGAATACCTGGGTTTTACCGGATAATCTTCGGAATGCTTTACAATACATGATACGGTCTCTGTCACGTTGAAAGATGTTACGGATATCATCTTTATCGAGTCTGTGATCTTTGTCGATAGTACTTTCAGCGATTTTCTGGTCTGGCTTGAACTTCTCTAAACTATATTCCTTACTCATAACACATCACTCCATCACATTTTTAAATAATTTGAAATAATATTGTGTATATAAATATACTGTCTATCAATATGTCAAGAAAAGAATTTAAAATAATTGGCAAAGCTATAATATGGCCTATTTTCTAAGGTCCTTCAGTGAATAGTAGTGATATACAAAGCTTGATTGGTTTGCAAATTGGGACTCGACACACCTCCCGGCTGAAGCCGTACTCCTCTCAAGAGGAGAATTGTGAAGAGTGGTAGTTTTAACATATCCGGTTATGTAAAATCATGTCAGCTTCAGTTATTCCATTTATCGAAAAACTGAATACCAATTACTAAAAACTTAGAAAGGGATTGAACCTGACAACACACCTCCCCCGCTTCGCGGGTACTCCTCTCAAGAGGAGAATTGTGAGAGTGGCAGTTTTGACATATCGGGTTCAAATAAGACTCTCTGTTCTTTAATATTTCTCTGACTCCAAAAACCAGCATTATCTATTATAATGAGAACAAACCAATGTTATGACAAGCACAAAATAACAGATGAAATGATAAACTTCAATGTCTAAAATAACTGAAAGGTCTATTCTCCTCTTGAGAGGAGTACGGCTTCAGCCGGGAGGTATGTCATCTGTCTCTTCACCATTTTACTACTTCCAATGCCTCTTTTATTGAGCAACCGCCCAATCTCCCAGCCCTGACTACTTACTACTGACTACTGGCTACGAATCTATGCTTCCTATTCCGAACCCCTTTCACGTTCTTTTCGGTGGACTTCGGTGGCTATACTTATCTTTTTCAGGATTAATCCTGATTCTCCATTACAACTAAAGTTGATTGCCTCCTACCGACTAAAAGTCGGCGTTCCATCAGGACCGCCTGATTTATCAGGTAGGTGATCACCATTTTAATGATTAAGGTCGGCAGAACTTATTCTGTAAATCGTTTGAATGCATAGGATTGCATCCTCGCCGGACAATTATAGGGCTGACGTGGGAGTCAGCCCCTACAACTCTGTGCCCATCTGCCAAATCCGCGTCATCCGCGTTCTATTAAGTGGTTCTCCCTGCACCAAATCTGCTCTGTGGTACTCTTTTCCTAAACTCTGAGAAACTCTGTGCAACTTCCCGGAAAATGTCCCATCCTGTCTATCCTGAATATCCCTGCAAATAATTCCGAAAAACATTTCTCTTATCGATTGAAAGGCGAACACATAGGTTCGCCCCTACTTTTCAAATCCGTGCAATCCTTAAATCTGGGTAATCAGTGATTCAGAAGGATTGAAAAACAATTTTTCCCACTTCGCGTTCATTTCGGTGGACTTCGGTGGCTATAAATCTCTCTATTTTTTTTCCATTATAATCTTTCATCTTTCTGATTAGGTACCTCATTCTTTTCTGGCAGTTGAAACTGTCCAGCTAACATCTATGTCCTACGGACAATTCCTGGGCTGACGTGGGAGTCAGCCCCTACAACTCTGTGTTTATCTGCCAAATCCGCGTCATCCGTGATTCAGATGGATTTAGATTTGAACGATTACTCTCTTTCCTTCTCTACTGGAGGCCTGACGCTTTAATTGGGCAAGCTGCCCAATCTCCCAAAAGCCGAAGGATTCAGCACTTCCTTCCCTTTGAAGGGAAGGATCAGAGGATGAGTTGTTCTCTCATAAAAAAAATCTCTCTTCATTCTCAATTCACTTATTTCGCAAAATTCGTGGTTAACTCTCTCGAAATGTATCTCTTACTGACTACTGGCGACGAATCTGTACTTTTTGTGGCTAATTGTTCTCCCCTTCGCGTTCATTTCGGTGGACTTCGGTGGCTATACTTTTTTTTCAGGATTAATCCTGATTCTCCATTACAACTAAAGTTGATTGCCTCCTACCGACTAAAAGTCGGCGTTCCATCAGGACCGCCTGATTTATCAGGTAGGTGATCACCATTTTAATGGTAAAGGTCGGCAGAATTTATTCTGGGAAACGCTTAAATGCACAATGCCTGGGCAAATGATTATTTGCCCCTACATCCCCAATCCGTGCCTTCCTTTAATCCGCATCATCCGTGATTCAGATGGATTTAAATTTGAACGATTACTCTCTTTCCTTCTCTACTGGAGGCCTGACGCTTTAATTGGACAAGCTGACCAATCTCCCAAAAGCCGAAGGATTCAGTGCTTCCTTCCCTTTGAAGGGAAGGATCAGAGGATGAGTTGTTCTCTTATTAAAAAAATCTCTCTTCATTCTCAATTCACTTATTTCGCAAAATTCGTGGTTAACTCTCTCGAAATGTATCTCTTACTGACTACTGGCGACGAATCTGCTCTGTGATACTCTTTTCCTAAACTCTGAGTAACTCTGTGTAACTTCCCGGAAAATGTACCATCCAAATTTCTTCCTTCTTCTTCTCCCCATTAATAATTGATAATTAATAATTAATAATTTCCCCCACGCTTCTCTCTAGCTCCTTACTAGCTCCTTACTAGCCCCCCTGCTACATACCTGCTGTCAGTGTTAGGCGGTATTACCCACTCCCTTCTCTTCGTAAGAGATGGGCCGGGGGTGAGTTATTCCTCTCCCTGGGAGATGACGCAGTTTGCGTCATCTTTTTAAAGAGCCTGGCAGGCTCTTCTCCCAGAAACGGATCCTTTTTCACACCCTTCCCTTAATAAAAGGGAAGGGACGGGGATGGGTTGTTTCTCCTCTGCCCACTGCCTACAGACCACAGCACACTGATCTATCCTGTCCCTTCCGGATTAAAATATCCCAAAATTGCTCTACTGTTCCACTTATACAACACAGCAAGACACATTGATTTCAATTTTTATCTCCTTTAATTACAGCCACTTAAATATTATCTTAAAAATAATTAAAAAAAGTTCTTGACTTATTATGCCTTACTGTTATGGTTAACCGTAACACTAAGACATGAGGAGGTGTTAATGAAAATGAGTGGGATTATGAAAGGATTAAGGGAGATTTTAGAGAACATATATACAGTCCTCGGTTTCAAAAAACCGCAGGTCACCGATGATTTTAAACAACTACACAACAAAAGGAGAAATTGGCGATGAAGATATTCGATGACACCACTCCATTGTATCTTCAGTTGAGAGAAGAGATAGAGAAGGCAATAGTAAGCCTGGCTCTGAAAGCAGATGAGGCAATCCCATCGATCCGCACATTATCTCAACAATATCAGTTAAACCCGCAGACAGTATCCAATGCCATAAGTGATTTACTGGCAGAGGGCGTGATCTACAAGAAGAGAGGAATCGGGTTATTCGTAAGTTTGGAAGCCCAGGAGATTTTAATGAAGAAGAAAAGTATTGAATTCAGAGAGAAAGAGATCAAGGGGATTACTCAAAAAGCGATTTCCCTTAGTATCACCATGCCTGAATTATGTGAGATGATTAAAATAGAATATAGATTGGAAGAAGACAGGAGAGTAAAATGAGCTTATTTGAAGTAAAAAATCTGACAAAGTACTATGGTAAATTCCAGGCACTTGATAATGTTAGTTTTGATTTACCAAAAGGCAGAATCGTAGGGTTATTCGGAAAGAACGGTGCAGGCAAATCAACCTTAATGCGTTGTATGCTTGGATTTTTAAAGTATCAGGGCAGCATTACCATCATGGGAGCCCCTGTTGGACATAATGATCACAAGATTTTTGAAAAAGTAGCATTTATTCCGGATGTATCAGGTCTGGATGACAGGCTGACAGTTCAGCAGACGCTGGATTATGTGTCCGGTGTTAATCCTGTCTGGAACCCTGAAGCAATGGAAAGATTGCTGGCGGTAAGTTCTTTACCAATGAACAAAAAAGTGGGACAATTATCCAAAGGAATGAAGACAAAGCTTTATCTGCTGGTAGCCTTATCTTTGAATGTAGATATTTTGTTATTGGATGAACCAACCTTAGGTCTTGATATTGTCTTCAGAAAAGAATTTTTCAATACAATTCTGGGAGAATTTTTTGATGAGAACAAGACGATCCTGATTTCGACACATCAGGTAGAAGAAGTAGAACATATCCTGGATGACATTATTTTCATCGACAACGGCAAGGTTATTATGCAGGAAGATTTGACGGTTTTGAAGTCTAAGTATCATGTTGTGACCGTCAAAGCAGATCAGAAAGACGAGTTAATGAAACATAATCCAAAATTGGTGACAAAGACACTTGGATTCTATAGTGGGTTATTGCCTTCAACAGTAGAGCTTGAAGGGGCAGAATACAGCAGTCCGATGTTATCAGACATATTCCTGGCAGAAGTTGGAGGTTATAATGAAACAGTTTAAAGCACTGGTTATAAAAGAATTTTTAGTAAACAAGAAGCAGATGCTGATTCCTTTTTGGATCACTGCAGGTTTTTATATTTTAATGTTGGGAAGTATGGCCTACGCTGCGTTAAGAGGTGAGTTAAACTTTGCCATTCAGACGAGTGATCCCCGTGTATATGAGGCTATGCAAAACATTACGAAGATGAACTGGCTGGTATTTATTGTCAATGTAGGTGCTTTAATTCTTCCGGGATTTCTTTATCTGGTGAATTGTGCAGCTATGCCCCAGGGTATGATGAATGATGACCGCAGACAGAAATGCGAGATCTTTCACAGATCACAACCCTTATCAGTATGGAAAATAACAGGAGCCAAGTATTTTCTGAACTATTTTGGTAATCTGACAGTGTGCATAGCAATCGCCTTGTTTAACTTTATCGTTGTCAATACGGTTATGGCTTTTTATATCAAATTCAACCTTTTATTCGCAATATTAGGCCTGACCATGGGTCTTATTGCCTTGTTAGTGATGTTACTTCCTTTGGCAGCTATCACCTTTTTCTTTTCCTCCATTTTCAAGGAAAAGGCCTTATTGAAAGGATTCCTGATCTTTATTGCCATAGATATATTCATTCAAATCTTCAATGGGTTGTATGGCTGGCATATCCCCTCTTTGTCAGAGGCCTTAACAAAATTTGTAAATCCCTTCATCTCTATTGGTGGTGGTCAAAATCTGAGTATGCAATGTGATGAAAGAACCTTTATGGGTGTTAATACGCCGGAAATGGATATCCAGATTAATAACACTTTTTGGCAAATAATAAAAGAATTCTGGTTATCTTTGGTCAGTTTCAAGATGTTCATAAAGCTGGCTATCACAGCAATGCTTCTTTATTTCAGCACTGTACTCTATAAAGACAGAGAAGTGCAATAATAATTATTAATTATTAATAATTAATGAGAGAGGAATAGGCAGTATTGTCAGTCTTCTGGTCAACAATAATTAATTATCCGAAGGGCGAACAATTACGTTCGCCCTTTTCTTATTCAGATTTGTAATCAGTCTTATTTACTATACAAAAGCCCGAGATTATTATTTTTCTTTTCTTGATCAGTGAGGATTCAGTGGCTAAATTTCTAAAAGCGTCTCCCATTAATAATTAATAATTAATAATTCTATCTCCTCCCCTTATCCGTATCCTGTCCATCCTGTATATCCCTGTTAAATAATTCCCCAAAAACGTCTCCCCCTGTCACATTGTACTAACACCACCCTTCTGCTTAAATAATCTGCCTTGTTTAAACTACACCCAACCCATAATACTATAATTTCTCCCCTCCTTGATCAGTGGCCAAAATCTCTCTCCTCTCCCAATTCGTGTAATTCGTGAAATTCGTGGTAAACACTCCCGAAAAACGTCTCCCCCAGTTTTTCCTTGCCAAAATATCAATACCTGTATGAATTGCCATATTAAGTATCTGTGAGGGAATAATGTATTTAGCTGATGGCTTGATGAGTAGTTTTCAAACGATTCTATCCCACAAGTTAAGATCATTTTTAACTTTGATCGGGATCATGATCGGTGTGGCTGCCGTCGTAACCATGTTCTCCTCCATCTATGGCATCAAAAAAATCATCTCCAACAATATGGAAGGAATGGGCTGGAATTACTCTGTCATCGTCACGCCCTCCACCGGACAGCAAACTCAGTTCGGCAGATCTCGGCATTATATGCGGTCTTTCATGTATATGAACCGTGGTGCCAAGCCTCTTACCTATTCTGATTATCAAGTTCTAAAACAAACTCTGACCCTAAAAGAAATCTACGGGATGATTGAAACACAGGAAATGATCATGGTCAATCAGAAAGAACAGCCTGTCCGCTTAAGAGGGTCACATAATAATTTCTTCCGTTCCAAAACCTATCCTTTGATGACAGGCCGTTTATTCTCCAAGTTTGATGAAGATAAAGCAGAAAAAGTATGTATTGTCGGTCCGTATTTCTCGGATGAATTTCTTGCAGGAGATAATCCTCTGGACAAAATGATCACTATCGGCTCGATGCGATACAAGATAATTGGTGTCTTAAAGAACGATCAATTGAATAAAGGCAGCGGATTTAATTTCAATCCCTGGGAGAGAAAGCAGGATCTGAAATGTGTCTATATTCCTCTGTCAACTGCTTCCAAGTATTTAAGAAGCAGTGGAGCCATTGATTATATCTATTGCCAGGCCTCAGATGATGCCTCTTTCTCTAAAATGAAAGCAAGCATAACACAAACGCTGAAAGCACGCCATAAAATGGCACATGATTTCGCCTTCCAGGATATTGGTGCTTTCATGTTGACCATAACCCAGGAAATGGAAAAAATGATGAAAAAGTGGAATATCACTCTCATCGCGATAGCATCTATTTCTTTATTAGTGGGTGGAATAGGCTTGTTCAGTACATTGCTGATCTCCATCAATGAAAGAATGACCGAGATCGGAGTGCGTAAATCTATCGGAGCTACCGAATTTGATATTTTCTTCTATTTCATTCTGGAAGCCATTACATTGGCTATGCTGGGAGCGTTCGCCGGAATCTTTTTCTCGGCCCTGCTGATCAAAATCATGGGAATGCTCATAAAAATGAGTATGCCCATACCCATGTCCGGAGTTATCCTGGGACTGTCCTTTGCCTTTCTCATCGGCTTCTTTTCGGGACTTTACCCATCCATCCGGGCGGCTAAGATCAACCCCATCCAGGCTATCTTCTATTTCGACTAAGATTTTCTTAAACACGAATATACACTAATAGGCACGAATAGGAAAATATCTTCATTCTTGAGTCCCCGGCATAAATGCCGGGGCTATTGATTTTCCACCTTCAATCTCACAACATTCTCTGGCATTCTCCCTTCCCCTCTCCACTGACACCTGACACCTTTTTCTTCTGATCTGCGATCATCTGCTTAATCCGTGTCATCTGCGTTCTATTAAGCGTCCGTCACTGCCCCCTGCCTACTGACAAATAACCCTATCCTAAATCCTTTCCCTTGAAAAGGGCAAGGACTCGCAGTGGATCTGCCTTCACGCCCTTCCCTTATAAAAGGGAAGGGCCGGGGATGGGTTGTCTGCCTACTGCCCCCTGCACACTGCCCACTGATTAC
>CAYQPF010000135.1:0-14265 GCA_964419225.1 uncultured Candidatus Cloacimonadota bacterium
GTATTGATGAAAGGGAGGGCAGTTTGGGCTGAGGCCTGAGTAGAGATAGCCAGAGTCTGATTACTGAATAAAGTAGAGCTGGATACACTGGGCATGCTGACGTAGTAGTAATCTTCTGCTCTGTTGTTATTGGGTCCGAAGTGGATTCTGGCACCGGTGTCGGGTTCTTTCCAGCCACCAGGTGTAGTTCTCCAACTGTTGCTGGATAAGCTGCCATCCAGCAGTTTGATACCATTGTAACTGGTATCTGTAGCTAAGCGGTCGATCTCTGCACCCATGAGAGTAAACTCGGAGTGCATGATCAGTCTCTGGTCGTCGGTGTAGGTACCGGTAGCAGCCTGTTCAGCGAGTTCTTTCATGCGGGTGAGGTCTTCGTCGATGATGCTGAGATTACCTTCGGCAGTCTGGACCATTGATATTGCATCATCGAGGTTTCTTTTCCCCTGGGTATAGGCAGCGATGCGAGCTTTCATGCTTTCGCTGACAGCCATACCGGCAGGATCGTCTGAGGAAGAGTTCACACGCAGGCCGGAAGAGAGTCTTTCGACAGAGGTAGCCAGATTATTGTAGATGGATTGGAGTGCGGTATTTGCCCTGAGGGCGGTGATATTGTTGCTTGTGTATAATGCCAAAACAACCTCCTGGGAGATTTTTTGGCAAAGTCATAGGCCTAGAGAAATCTACTCTGTGTGCGTTGGGAGAACTAACTTACTAACCACAGCAAATAATACTGATATTTCTTTGAGTGTCAAGAAAAAAAGAGGATTATTTTATTATTTTGAGAATATTTTTTGATTAAGGATAAAAAAACGGCGTCATCGCTTCTGGATGACGCCGTTACATTGTTTTATGATTTACCTGGAATTACTCTTATAAATCGGAATTGTTCCGGTATTGGCAGTGACTCGATAAAATTTGCAGTTCTCATTGACCGGAACGGTGGTGAACCAGTCTGTAGAATAAGAAATTGGATTGAATGTACCGTCTGGCTGATCAGATGCATAAATTGTATAATAAGTGGCTGAGCCGACAGCATTCCAACTCAGGAGAATTCCCTCGGGATCGAGAGAGATAATGAGATATTGAATTTCACCTAAAACTGTAACAGAGATCGTCTTTGTGATAACAGTATATCCGTCATAGATTTCGATAGTCACTGTCTCTACTCCATCCCAATCTGAGAGTGGGGTTATTGTCAGTGTACCATTATCATATAAACAACTCAAATGACTGGTCGAGAAGGTATTCACGTAGAGTGTCTCGTCCGGGTTCAAGCCTTGGACATAAGCAGGAACATAGTAAGCTGCATAGCCGTTTAGCTGCATTTCGGCAGTTTCGGGCAGATTGCTGGTAATTGCTGAACGTGTGGTAAACTGTTTTATATCTGAGACCGCATTACCGAAGGTATGAGATGTGGTACAAACTCTCCAGAAATAGGTTGTATTCGGGTTGAAGGCAACTGCTGCAAGATGCGAGGTATCCGGGGAAGCAGAGGTGAAATAAACAATATTAGAGAAAGCCATATCAGTAGCTATTTCAATTCTGTAAGCATATCCTTCATGGATTGCCGGCCAGGTGAAAAGAGGACGTAGTGAAGTACTGTCGTCACCGGGAGTATAATTGCCGTAAGACCATCTGGACAGAGAATTTGAGAAGGAATATGTCCTATAAAGTGGAAGGGAATTAACAGTGATAGTATTATTCCACATTCCATAGGACATGGGGCCTGTATATTTCTCCCATATACTGTTAGCAGAATTAAAACTAAAGAGATCATACTCCATCATATTTTCCATATTCGCTACCTGGAATTCACATACAGGATTTACCGGAGAACTGTCGTTTTGATAATCCATTGACCAATATTCTCCATTTGTTCCAGGTAGATTTGCATGTGGAACGTTCACATAAGTCATAGAAATTTCATTTACACCGGGCAATTGACTTTCATACATTAAACGAAGATGATAGAAGTTTTGCCAGTCATAACTTGGTGTTCTGATATTAGTTACACTATTCTGTGAAGTAAGTACGAGATTACCGACATAGTAGGCATCTTTTACTGAGAAAAATAGATGGCCAGGGAAAAATCCGGGCATAACAAATGGATGAAGAGTAACAGTACTTCCTTCTGCTATAGTAAGGTTGGGAAGAATGTTATCTCCAGAAAGCATGAAATTTGCATTTGCATCGGCAATTACAGCGGGCATAGAATTATTTAGATCTATGCTTCTTACCTGGGTTCCTCTCAGGAAGATCGTACCCACCCAGCTATCTATAGAAGAATCAAGATTAAATACATTTCCATAGGTTGCGATTTGCATGAGTGCATTTGTTCCACCGACAATGGTGCCTGAGTTCGTTATAGACTGCAAGGCAGTGAACAGACGTGTAATGTTGGCTATGCAGGTGAGAGTTCCATAATTGGTGAGATCTGTATTTGCTACACAATTATCATCCAAGATGGTAGTAGTACCGGCAATATTTATATCAATCAGGGTTGCAGATTGCAGGGAGCAGTTGTTGAGGATACCGTAGGAGGTAGTTCCGTAGATGATCGTTGCACCTGTCAAAGTAGAATTATTAAGTTCAAGATTTGCATCCCACAGATTGATCACTTTATTGAGGAATGTGATAGATTCGGTAATGACAGTTGTAGATCCTGGATAAGTCATTAGGTTGCACTCAAGAGGCACATTTGCCGATAGGTGTAGATTACTGGAGAGGGATTAGACCGATCCCTGCAGTCTGGTGGACAGGGGGGAATTGACCCCTTGAATAGTAAGATGATCTCCGCCCAAAGTTACATTCATAGCTCCACCTGAACCAGGAACCAGCATACCGTCGGAGATTGATAAATCACCATTGATAGTCGTGTAGATGTTTGCGGCATTCGATCCTTGTACGGTTGATTCAACAAACAGGTCATCTTCGAAGGAACTCAGATTGTCTGCAATCACCATTCCTGAGCCCACGATTTTCACGGGTAGTTCAAAATGACTATTAGTTATAGTAACATCATCCAAAGTGAGAACCGGACTGGAAAAGTTGATATTATTGGCAACATAGAAGTTCTGCAGATCAGCAGAAACTATTTTGAAGGTACTTACTGTTTCAAAAGTATAAGTCTGTGATCCCTGGATAGTACCGTTAGTCATATTGAGATCGGGATATTCACCCGGATTCGTAAACCTGGGGAGAAGAGAGAGAACAGGACACTCATTTATGAGAGAACCACCATTAAATATGGAAGTTTCATCCCAAAACAATTCTCCTGTGCTGCCAGAGTAGATGGTGGTTTCTGTAGCACTGATTGTGGAATTATCCAGTTCCATTACATCTTTAACACGCAATTTAAGAATTGTCCCCGGGTCTTGTAAGATAGAGGAATTGAAAAGTTTTAAGCCTTTGTTGAAATTTGCAATAACTATAGACTCATTTCCCGCGGTGAAAGTTCCCACAGTTAAAGCATAACAATCGAATTCTACAGAACTGTTCAGCAATTTACAATCCTCGAGTGTTATTCCGTTGGGATCGTTTACGACCAGGAAAGATCGGAGATGGCATTGCCATAATTTACCTGATCCAGGAGTAATGGTTCCGTATTGAATATCGGCATTCTTCAGGGTAAATGAATTCAAATCTAAGATACCTGACTCGAACACGGCTGGTGCTGGAGTACTAAATGTCAGATTGTTTTCCAGTTTCAAACTCGAGTTAACATTGAGTATAGAGCCAAGAAAGAGTGCTTGAATATTCAGTAACTGGGGATCTTCTGAAGAACGGTTACCAGTTAAGTGCAAAGTAGTGAGAGTGATTTGAGCTGTTGCTGCAACTGAACAATTCCCGGTAAGATAAATATTCATAAAATCGGGAGTATTGATGATTGCATTATTAGTGAGTTCAAGATTTCCATCAATGTAAAATGTTGCCCCTGATGTGCTTATTGTTGTTAAATTGCAATCGTAAAAAAGAGTTAAATCTTTGAAATTGTTTGTATTGGAAAAGCGGGATTCTTTAGTTAATCTGATTGGCTGAAGAAAATTAACAGAACTGAAATCACAGTGTTCAAACATGAGATAATAGGAATTAGACCCGCTACCAATGGTGCAATTGTTTAAGTAGGCATCAATAAGACCGGCGGATTGACTCATCCGCACATTGCAGTTTTGAAAAATATTGTCTCCGATGCCAGGATTACTGTACATGAAGTTTTCGAGATAATAGCCTGAAGTAGTAGGATATGCAAAAAATTGAGAATGAATAGTCGTAGTATTTTGATTGGAAATATGGCAGTCAGTTATACCACCGGATAAGTCATAATACCATGTTTCATTAACAACATAATAGCTGGAATAGCCAAGGGCTATTGAACCACCAGTCCAGATGGAAAGAGAACCCATTCATTACCGATTTGGCAGTAATCTGCCACTGTAATTCCATTAAGGGCATAAAGAGTCCCTTCATTATAATCAACAGATTTCAAGCGGGACTGGTTGAAGGAGTTTCCTAATATTTCAAGGCTGTTTACGGTTTTAAATCCACTTATAGCAACATAGTCACCATTAACAATTCTAACATCATCAAGCGAGGTTGGGACACTACCTGTATTCCAGATAGCCGGATTATCCCATTGACCGCTGGTTACAGTAGTTACAATAGTTCCGAAAAGCCAGGAACCGGAAAAAAGAAAAAGTAAAAGCAGCAATACGCTCAGATTATTCATAAATTACTCCTTAGTATAATTGATTTTGTTTTAGAGGATTTTTCTGTTTTACTACAGACATTATCAGGTTAACGGAGATTTTTTTTGGACATTTGACAAACATGGTTTTGGATTATTGTTTTTTATTTATGACATCAGATTCTATGAATGAAGAAAAGTGAGTTTGGAGCATAATTTCATTCACAATTTGCTCTGTAAAAAGAACTTTAGTTGTGCAGAAGTAAGTAATATATTCACCATCTACACAAAGGAATCTTTCTTTGACCTAATACTTCATTGTGAATCGATTCTTTCAAACAAATTCACGGTTTATTTGATACCGGGAATACACAGGAATTAATTAATCCATAAGTTCAATTTGATATCCAGTTTAACTGTCTGTCAAGATTTTTCTGCTTTAAATATGACTTTTTTATTCCCAGGCCTGGTATTTATACGAGGTATAAATAGACCCACTCTCTAGCGGGCTTCGCCTAAAACCCTATTAATATTTTGGTGAACAATGAAAGAATTTAGTCTTAAAGTACAAATTTACAAAGCGAACTTAAAATAGGATTTTTAAAATAATCTGGAATACGAAAATAAAACTTGTCAACTTCAATTAAAATAGTTATAAAGGTGTTCAAAAAAAATAGGAAGGAGACTTAAAATGAAAAATTGTTTAATTTTTACAATCATTGGACTTATGTATTGCCTTTTCTGTTTTGCTCTTGAGCCGGTTGATCCGGATATTAACATGACCAATATGAATAATGTAGTTTTAACCTGGACAGCTATTCCGTTTGCTACCGGTTATTTGGTTGAAGCGTCTGATAATAGTGTGGGGCCCTTTTCGGACATGTCCTCCACAGGAACATTTAACAATGATGGTACCAATGTGAGTTGGACTTCAGCTGCGGTAAATAGCAAGCAGTTTTTTAGAATTATCGCTATTCAGGATACAGTTGCAACTCCTGTAATCAATCCTGTCGGAGGTACCTATTCAGAAGCCCAGACTGTAACAATAACCTGTGCAACTGTGGGAGCTGATATTCATTATACTATTAATGGAAATGAACCTGATGAAAACTCAAACTTGTATTCTGTGCCTCTCACAATTACTACTACAACAACTGTAAAAGCTAAAGCATTTAAAAATGGTTTCGCACCAAGTACAACAACTACTGAGATTTATAATATTACAATCATTATACCTGATACTTTTGTTTTAATATCGGGCGGTACGTTTAACAATGGCACCTCAAATGTAACAGTTTCTTCCTTCTATATTGATAAATACGAGCTTACCCAAACAGCATATCAAGCTGTGATGGGTGTTAATCCTGCATATTTTGTTACTGTACCCAACGCTCCTGTAGAGTTAGTATCCTGGTTCAATTCAATCGAATATTGTAATAAACGGAGTATGTCGGAAGGCATGACACCCTGTTTCAGTTATTCTACTTACGGGACTGATCCTGCAAATTGGCCTGCAGGCTGGAATAGTGTAAATGCCAATCATATTAATGTGTCATGTAATTGGACGGCTAATGGTTACCGTTTACTGACAGAAGCGGAATGGCAATTTGCAGCCAGAGGTGGAAATCTGACACATAACTATGCCTTCAGCGGAAGCAATACAGTAAATGATGTGGCCTGGCATTACGGTAATTCCGTTAATAGATCTCACACAGTAGGTACAAAAGCAGCAAATGAATTGGGACTTTTTGATATGAGCGGTAATGTTTATGAATGGTGTTGGGACATTCAGGCTTCTTATCCCAGCGGAGCACAGACCAATCCTCATGGAGCCGTAAGCGGTAATTACCGGATCATCCGGGGAGGCAGCTGGCCCGGAAACTACACCTATTGTCAGGTAACAGCCCGTGGCATTAACTCTGCCGGGGGTGTCCAGTACAATGTAGGTCTGCGTTTAGCAAGGAATTCTCAGTAAAATTTTAATTTACTATGCATTATTGCATAAAGAATTAAAAGATTATTGGTAGTCAAAAAAAATAATAAAGATTGATTAAGAGACACAGTTTTCAAGATTGGCCTATAAGTTAATGTATTGGGATGTATGGGCAGACCTTCACGTCTGCCCACTGCACACTGCCCACTGATTAAAATTGCAGTTCCATTTGACTGACTTTTACGCCGGCAATGGCTTCCAGTTTGTCAGTCATTTCTGCAGCAATAGCGTCTTCGCAGCGTAATTGCAGTAAAATAATACCTGCGTTGGAGCAGCCTTCATAGGTTTCATGTAGACCTAATCTGGTTTGAATATAACAGCCGTAGCTGGTAAGAATAGATTGGACTTCAACAGCTTCTTCATTTCTTTTTTTAATGGTGATAGCCATAATTCTGGAAATCATAAGACCCTCCGGATATTTTTGTTTAAGAATGAATTAATTAGAGAAAAATGTCAAATGAAATATTGAATCCGCAAAATGAAAGGAAGAGACATTTAATAGAACGCGGATTATCACGGAAAACGCAGTTAGTTGCGGATTTGAAAGTTATTGATCCGAAATGGAAAGAGATTATTTTTAAAATAGGTACATTATACAATAGTATCTTCAATAGTTAACTTTTTATAACTTTTTCTAAAAAAAGCAACTGACAGAAAAAATTCTATTCCGATTTTAGTTTACCGAGGTCAGGTGTTCTGAAAATATAGGAATCATTTATTAACTTACAACAAACAACTAATAATTAACAACTAAATAAGGCTTTCTCAGCTCTTTACTTGACTTATTTTAATAAAACACTATTTTAACAATGATTGTTGAAATGTTTTCAGCGATCAGGAAAGAAGTGCAGCGGTTTAAAGCAATTTCCTTCTGCCCACAGCCTACTGTACACTGTCCACTTCCCCCAGAGGTGTATATGGTTTTTAAGAGTATCAGGTTAAAGTTAATCCTGGTTATAAGCTTGTTTGTGGCAATATTGCTTTGCATTATTGCGGGTGGATCTTATGTGTATTTTCAGCACGTGATCCAAAAGCAGGTATTTGATCAACAATTTACCATGATCTCGAGTATGGCCCAAGGACTTGATAATGATCTCAGAGCTGCTCAGCGTTCCTTAATAAGTGTTGCGAATCGTACACCTGCAGAGATAATTAAGGATCAGAAAGCTGCACAGAATTGGTTGAATGTCCGGTATGGAACTCATGCTATCTTTACTCACAGGTTGTTGATACTCAATAAAGAAGGGGTATTAGTTGCTTCTTATCCAGTAACTCCGGAATTCTACGGACAATCTTTTGCTTATAGAGAGTATTATAAGAATTCTATTCTATTAGGTAAACCTTATATCTCTGAACCATTTGTATCTGTAATATCGCAAAATCCTATTGTCATGATGACTGCTCCTATCAAAAATGAAGAAGGGGAAATAGAAGGTTTTCTATGTGGAGCATTAGCTCTTTTGGAAAATGATGGTTTTTTGAAGACATTGCGGGATACACGATTGGGTAAGTCTGGTTATATTTATATGTATGCATTGGATAGAACAATGATAATGCATCCAGACAGCAGCAGAATTATGAAGAAAGATGTCGAACCAGGAGCCAACATCCTTTTTGATCAGGCAATACAAGGATTTGAAGGTTCAGGATATACGGTCAATTCCAAAGGCAAAAAGTATTTAGCATCATTTAAGAGGTTATCAACCAAAAATTGGATACTTGCAGCAAATTATCCGGTTGGAGAAGCATATCAACCAATATTTGTATTTGGAACTTATTACTTCGCAGTAATGTTTATTCTTTTAGTTCTGAGTATTATTTTAGCCTGGAAACTTGGGATGGGAATCACCAGGCCTCTGGTCAATTTGACCCGGCAGATTGGGAATCTGACAGAACCGGAATCAAACAAACAGCAGCGTTTAATTGTAACAAATCAGGATGAAATTGGAATATTAAGCAGATCATTTAATACATTACTTGATGAAATGCAACTTACTATGGATAAATTAATTACTACAAATCAAGATTTAGAAGAGACGACAAAAAGAGCTAATGCATTAACTGCACAGGCGGAAATAGCAACCCAGAGTAAATCTGAATTTTTGGCCAATATGAGTCACGAGATCAGAACGCCTTTAAACGGAGTAATAGGTTTTTCAGAATTATTGCTGAATCTTCGCATGGATCCATTAATCAGGCAATATGTGGATAATATTAATGTGTCTGCCCATTCTTTGATGGATATCATCAATGATGTTTTAGACTTTTCCAAAATTGAAGCCGGGAAACTGGAATTGGAGATCATCAGAACAGATTTGCCGGAATTACTGGAGCAAACAATAGATATTTTAAAGTACTCAGCTTCACAAAAAGGTTTGGAGCTATTGGTGAATATCCCGACAGGTATTCCCCGCTTTTTTAACTTGGATCCGGTAAGAACACGGCAAATACTGATCAATTTGCTCAACAATGCCATCAAATTCACAGAAAAGGGTGAAGTGGAACTTTCTTTGGAATTTGAGAAGCTGAGTATGAACTCGGATTCAGAAGGCTTGGGAAGATTAACTTTTTCAGTGAGAGATACTGGAATTGGGATATCACTTGAAAATCAGAGCAAGTTATTCAGTGCATTTACCCAGGCAGATACTTCGACAACCCGGAAATTTGGAGGGACAGGACTGGGACTCGTGATCTCCAATTCTTTGACAGAAAAGATGGGTGGTAAGATAGTTTTAGAGAGTGAACCTGGTGCGGGAAGCAAATTCAGTTTTTCACTGAATACAACTTTTGAAACATTTCAGAAAGATCCCCCAGGAAAGATCTCTGGCATACAAAAAATATTAATCGCAGATGACAATGGAAAAAACAGGCAAATTGTCGGACAAATGCTAACTAATTGGAATATTGAATTTGTTACAGCCGCAAACGGGGTTGAAACACTTGAGCAACTGAACAGAATCAAAGATATTGATGCGATACTGATTGATTATAATATGCCAGGTTTAAACGGTTTAGAAACATGTGAAAGGATCAGGCAAACACTTGATAGTAATACAATACCCATTATTTTAATGCATAATTCCAGCGAAAATTTGATTATTCAGGAAGATCGTCTTCTTTCTCTTATTCAGAACAAGATTGTTAAACCAGTGAAAGCAGGTGATTTATATCATTCTTTATATCTTCTCAATCAAGTAGCAGAAAACAGTATCGATTTTACGGCACAATATGCCAGCCAATCTGGTAAAGAAAGTATCGATTATAAAGAAAATTTAATAATTCTTATAGCAGAAGATGTTACCATGAATATGAATCTCTTGAAAGCTATTCTGAAAGGGTTAATTCCGAATGTTGAGATTAGAGAAGCCAAAAACGGTAAAGAGGCTGTTCAAGGGTTTAAAGAAGTCAGGCATGACCTTATCCTCATGGATCTTCAAATGCCTGAAATGGATGGTTTTACAGCCACTAAAGAAATAAGAAATCTCGAAGCGGAGTTAAATATCCATACTCCTATTATTGCCTTAACAGCAGGTACGATTAGTGGTGAAAAAGAACGCTGTTTGGAAAAAGGTATGGACGATTATCTGACCAAGCCAATCGATACCATTGCACTACAAAGCATTTTAAGAAAATTCCTCATCCAAATCAAAGACTTTCCTGATCCGGAGATAAACCTCTCCCCTAGCGATTCAGAACATTTTGCCGTGAAAACTTTGAGAGTTAAAATCGCATATGATAATGATGTTTTTAATCTTTTACTACAAAATGTAATGGAAGATTATCCCGGATATATAGATGCTTTAGTAATCGCATTAGAAGGAAATAATGCTGGAAAAATCCTGGAAAATGCTCATAAAATCAAAGGCTCTGCCTTAACCATGAATTTTTATAAAATGGCTAAAATTGCTGCTGATATCGAATTGAATGTTAATGATTATGAGTTACTTATGCAATTATCAGAAAAGATCCGGATTGAGTGGAATGTGATTCAGGAGATCATTAAAAATTATATAAAAAAGTAGGAGCAGACTCCCACGTCTGCCCCAAGTATTAAGTGTCCTGTACTTTTATTAAGGGTTTTATCATTTATACTGACACTTCTGACTAATCAATCTTAGCTCCAACCCTATCCTAAATCCTTTCCCTTAAAAAGGGCAAGGACTTACCAAAAAAGCTTTGCTTTTCCTTCTTACATACTTCCTTGCAGCAGAATCTATCTCCTGTTTTCACTCACTTCCCTTACTAAAAGGGAAGGGTCGGGGATGGGTTGTCGATAACTCTCAACTCTTAACTTTGAACACTCAACTAGTATCCCAACCCTATCCTAAATCCTTTCCCTTAAAAAGGGCAAGGACTTACCCTTGAACCAGTCTAAAGGCTGGTTCTACAACACAATCAATCATTCATGATATGAGTAACTTCAAAGATTTTAAAAGTCAAACTGATGATAATGGAAATAATGGTAGCCAAAGCCATACCGCTCAATTGGACAGTACCAAGTTGAAGATGTGTACCACTTAATCCGACTACAAGAACGACAGCAGTCAGAATCAGATTCTTGGGCTTACTATAATCAACTTTTTGTTCTACCAACATTCTAATACCGGAAGCAGCAATTACGCCGAACAATAATAAGGAGACTCCACCCATTACAGGGGTTGGAATGGTTTGTATTGCTGCGGAGAATTTACCCATAAAAGAAAGAATAATAGAGATGATAGCAGCACCTGCAATAACATAAACACTATAGACCTTAGTTATAGCTAAAACACCGATATTCTCACCGTAGGTAGTAGTTGGAACTGATCCGACAAAACCGGAAAGAGTCGTGGAAATGCCGTCACCCATCAGGGAACGATGCAGACCGGGGTCTTTTGTTAAGTCTTTACCGACAATGTTTCCTGTAACAATCAGGTGGCCGATGTGTTCAGCAATAACGACCAAAGCTGCGGGAATGATAACGATTATGGCATTGATATTGAAAGTGGGAGTAACGAAAGCAGGTAATTTAAGCATAGAGGCAGATTGAATCTGGCCAAAATTGACGACTCCCATCATAATGGAAAGGATGTAACCGAAAACTACACCTATGAGAATAGGAATAACAGCGAGAAAGCCTCTGAAAAGTACAGAACTCAGAATTACAACTGCCAAAGTTGAAGCTGAAATAATGATGGAATTTGTATCATAAGGAGCACCGTTTTCTGTAACAAAGCCTGCCATTTTTGCGGCAACAGGTGCTAATTCCAAACCAATTATTGCGACTATGGCACCCATAGCAGCAGGAGGAAATACGACATGAATCCATTTAGTCCCCATGAATTTAAAGACCAGTGCTACAATCATGAAGATTACACCGGATGCTACAAAGCCGCCCAGTGCTGTGGAAAAATCATATTGAGCCAGCACATAGAACACAGGAGATAAAAAGGCAAAGCTGGAACCCAAAAAAGCCGGAATTTTGCCCTTGGTTATCCAGAAATAAAGCAATGTACCGATACCATTCATTAGAAGCACAGTAGCAGGATCGATTTTGAAAAGGATCGGAACCAGAATTGAAGCACCGAACATAGCAAATAAATGTTGAAAACTAAGTGGAAGACTTTGCCCCAGAGGCAATTTTTCATCTACCTGGACAACTCTTTTTTCCATAAGACTCTCCTTTGATTATTTTTCAGATCAAATTGCAGATTTTATTCTATTTGCATTTTTGATCTATTTGTACAATTTATACATTGGCAAAAAAAAAGGTCAAGAGATTTGATTTTAAATTTGACATATAATAAGTTCTATTACAAACTGGAACCAATAAATCAATCTCAAAGGAAAAATATGAAAAGAATTTTTATGATTCTGTTTTTCATTATTATAAGCTTAGAACTTTCTTCTTTATTGAATAGGGAGATACAGGTAGGGTGGTCACCCTTTAATTTTATTAATAATAGTTTTGATATCGAAGATCATGCATATTCACCCAAACCTTGTTTTTTTTTAAATTTGGAAATCCTTAGGGTTGATCCTTTATCTCTACATTTGGGATTTTCTCAACAAAAAGAATACATGAAAGGATTTTCAGCAAATTGGGTTCGTGGTTCATATAAGTATAAAACCCAATATATTACAATTCGTACAAACCAACGACCGACAAATGAAAAGAGATATAGTTTTAATTGTGGATTGCTTTATTCAAAAACGTATGTAACATCAGTTGAAGAAGAAAGCGAGGCCGAAGAAGAGATCTATCTCACAACTGAGCGTAAAGAATATATTAAATGGCATCCAGGTATAGAATTTTCATTAGATGTTCAATTAGTAAAAAATCTTAATTTGAGTTTTGAAACCGGATATTCTGTCAAATCAGCAATTGGGTTAAGTCTGAAATACATTATTTAAACTAGAGGTAATATGAAAAAAATATTCATTTTATTGCTACTATTCATTTGTTTAAATCTGTCTTGTTTATTGAATCGGGAGATACAGTTTGGAACATCAGGATTTAACCTGGGGAATAATCATATTAGTTATGCTGATAATAAGTCTTCTACTTCCCGGTATTTTTTTGCCAATATTGAAACATTTAAGTATAAACGCTTTTCTTTGCATGCAGGATATACAGAGCAGAAAGAAACTGTGATGGTATATCTTGTTTTATTTAATCAGCATAAGTATAAGTACAAAACACCATATTTACTTTTACGCTATGAACGTCCTGAAAACAACAAAGATGCTATATTTACCAATGATTTCGCACTAATATACTCCCGTACTTATGTAACAGAAGATATAATTGAAAACTACTATCATGATAGTGAATATCCTGTAGAAGTGTTTCACAAAACTTATGTTAAGGATCTGCCAGGGATAGAGTTTTCTGTGAATATGAAAATAGTTGAGAATTTGAAAATGTGTCTGGACTTTGGTCTATCAGCCAAATCTTTAATAGGTTTAAGCTTTAGATACAGAATTTAAAATAAAGTTAAAAGAGGAATTATGCAGAAATTATTTTTAGTACTTTTGTTAGTTTTCCTGGGATTTAGTCTTTTTGCTAATGAAAGCAGAATTCAGGCGTTGGGAAATACTTATGGTTTTCTGGAAGATGACACAGAAGTGTTCTCTTTTCCTGGTTTAATCTATAAATACAGCAATCAGGTATCAGCTAATGCGATCTTCTCGGATTCTGATGCTGAATATTTAGAACCAAATGTGGCAATCAATTATGGTTATAATAATATCTATCTTGGATTATATCTGCAAAAACAATGCAAATTACCAAGTCTGTTAGCCAATTTGATAAAGATTCAAAATGGTTTTATTATTGCAGGAAAAGACATGGGAATGGGATTTAATTTCGGTTCTGGAACTAATTCTGATTCTCAAGCAGATGAATTTGCTTTTAACACAAAAACAGAAGCAGAATTTTGGGAAGTATATGGTAGTTACTCCAAATACAATAGTGATTTTGGAGTAAAATACACTTTAAGGAGTATTGATTTCAAAGAGTCAGATCCACCCAATACATTTAATTCTACATATTCAGGTACAACTATAACCTGGAGAAACAGCATGATAAAGAATAAACAACAAACCA
>CAYQPF010000136.1:0-14113 GCA_964419225.1 uncultured Candidatus Cloacimonadota bacterium
GAAGGGTGTGAAAAAGGATCCGTTTCTGGGAGAAGAGCCTGCCAGGCTCTTTAAAGTAATGACACCCGCAGGCAAATACTTAGGGGCCAGTATTCAGGTGTCAGGTGTAAGGTGTCAGTGGGAAAAGTCATGAGTCATGATTCATGAGTCATGAGTTGGGGGAAAGGAAAGCCGGGGTGGATATCTTTTTTTATGCATTTTTGATGCCATATTGAATAAATCGATTGACAAATAAATAAAAGAATTAGATTATATTAAGTATGGAAAATAATAAAATAGAAGTTGAGAAGCTGGTTAAGATTTACGGGAAGCGTCGGGTGGTGAATGAAGTCAGTCTGACGGTTAACCAGGGCGAGGTTGTTGGGATTTTGGGACCTAATGGAGCCGGTAAATCTACCACATTTTATATGATATTGGGATTGGCAAAGCCGAATTCCGGGAAGGTAATGTTTAATGAGATAGACATTACGCACAAGCCTATGTATAAGAGGGCACAGTTGGGAATAGGGTATCTGGCCCAGGCACCTTCGATCTTTCATAAGCTGACAGTTGAAGAGAATATCATGGCTATTTTGGAGACATTGAAGATAACCAAGGCAGAGCGGAAAAAGAGACTGAATGAATATCTGGAAGAGCTTGATCTGGCGAAACTGGCCAAGCAGAAGGCATATACATTGTCAGGCGGAGAAAGGCGTAAGCTGGAGATAACGCGGTCTTTGGTAACGAATCCGTCCTTTTTCTTGATGGATGAGCCATTTGCGGGGGTGGATCCGATAGCTGTATCAGATATTCAGAAGATAATAGAGAAGTTAAAAGAGAAGAATATAGGAATCTTAATCACAGATCATAATGTAGAGGATACATTGTCCATTACAGACCGGGCATATATCATATTTCAGGGAAAGATTCTCATGTCAGGGACGTCCAACGAGTTGGTGAAGGATCCCATAGCACGAGAGTTTTATTTGGGTGATCGTTTTATGAAATCGGTATTTGAGTAGAATATGAGTAGAATGTTTCAGAATTTAGAGCATCGACAGATTCAGGAGTTGGCGTTAAAGCCGAAGATGCTGCAATCGTTGAAGATGCTGCAGCTTCCGATCATGGATCTGGAGCAATATTTAAAGCAGGAAATTGTCGAGAATCCCATGTTGGAGATGACTGAAGAGGATGATGAAGTACGTGAACCTCAGGACACTCTGGAAGTACCCGCCGGTGAAAGTAATGAAGAGCTGATCAAGACTTTCGAAGAAGCGAAGGAATTGAGTGAGATTCTGGATTCCTGGAATGATTTTTACAAGGAAGAGTATAGTGGCTCGAGCAGTGCTTCCTCTGATGAAGATTATAATGCTGAAGATTTTATGCGGGAAGAAGAGGATCTGAAGAAGGAATATCTGCTACAGTTGGACAAGTTGAAACTGACAGAGCTGGAGATGGAATTTGCTTTGGATTTGATAGACAGTTGTAATAATCATGGGTATTTGCCGGTTGAATTTGATTTTGCCGGATTAGCCGAGGAATGTGATCTGACCTTGGAACGGGCGGAAGAGATTCATCAGATGATCATGGCTTTGGAACCTAAGGGTATAACAGCGAGAAATATTGAAGAGTGTCTGATTGCCCAATTGGATTCTATTGAGAGAAAAATACCTTTTATTATAGATATTATCAATAATGATTTTCCTGATCTTATCCGCAGACATTATCAGGAGATCGCGGATAAGTACGATATAGATACAGATGACGTGATCGAATGCAGGGATGTGATTTCCCGGCTTGATCCCAAACCAGGGATAAGACTTGATTCGGGAAGAGTGAATTACATAGTACCGGATATAATTGTAAAAAAGATCAACGATGAGTTTGAGATAGTAGTCAATGATTTTTCACTGCCTAAGCTGGCCTTGAGCAGGAATTATAAGAATTTGATCAGCAGTATCAAGGTTGACCGGAATGCAGTGAGTTATGTGCGTAACAAGATAAATTCGGCGAAGTTTTTGATCAAGTCGATGTATATGCGGAACAGGACCTTGGAAAGGGTTATGCGGTCGATCATAGAGCATCAGAGAGACTTTTTCTATAATGATTCAGGGATCTTGAATCCTTTGGTTTATTCGGTGATCGCGAATGAATTACAGGTAAACGAATCGACAATATCACGTGTTGTGAAACATAAATATGCAGACACTCCGTTTGGAATAATGTGTTTGAAAGACTTTTTCTGTTCTACTGCAGGAAAGGACAAGAATTATGAGGCTGTATCGAGACAAAGTGTGCAGCAGCAGATCTACAAATTAGTGGAGAATGAAGACAAATCTTCACCTTTGAGTGATCAGGAAATTGTGAATATACTTTTGGAAAGAGGGATTAGTGTATCCAGAAGAGTAATTGCCAAGTACAGAGATGAGATGAAAATACCCAACAGCAGATACAGGAGGAAATAGTGGAGCAATATCAGGTTGCAGTTATTGGAGGAGGACCTGGAGGTTATGTTACTGCCATCAGATTAAAGCAGTTTGGTTTCAATGTGATATGTTTTGAAAAAGACAGGTTAGGCGGAGTTTGTTTAAACAGGGGATGTATTCCCACAAAGTCGTTGGTCAAAGTAGCAGAGTTGTATTCAGAGATCAAAGATGCAGAAGATTTTGGGCTCAAAGTTACAGAATCGGCAGTGGATTATCCTAAAGTCTATGCCCGTAAGAATGAGATAGTTGAGAAGCTGGTTTCCGGAGTAGAGTTTATATTTAAGAAAAAAGAGATCACAGTTTGTAAGGAAGAAGTAATTGAGATAGAGAAGCAATCCAGATTTATTATAAAAACAGAGAATCAGGAAGTTGAAGCCGAGTATTTAGTAATTGCGACAGGTTCAGTACCGAAGTCTTTACCGCATATAGTAATTGATGAGGAAAGGATCTTATCTTCGAACGGAATATTAAATATGCAGGAGTTGCCTCAATCGCTGGTAGTAATTGGCGGAGGCGTGATCGGGTGTGAATTTGCGTCTATATATGCCCAGATGGGTGTGAATGTAGAAATCGTGGAATTCCTGCCGTCGATCTTGATCAATGAAGATGAGGAAGTTACGAAGAGAATGACGATGGCTTTGAAGAAGTCCGGAGTTAAGTTGCATGTGAAGAATTCTGTGGATGCGTACAGGATGGAAAATGATAAAATTGTGTTAACTTTATCAGGCGGGAAAGAAATTACAACGGACAAGGTGCTTGTCAGTGTGGGCAGGGCACCGTATTTTCCTGTGAAATTGAAGAATATGGAATTGGAAAGCAAAAACGGGTTTATCAGTACAGACAGCTTTTGCCGAACCAATATAGACAAGGTATTTGCGATTGGTGATATAAATGGCAAATTATTGTTGGCTCATGTGGCCAGTAAGCAAGGTTTGATTGTAGCAGAACTGATCAGGAATGAGATTAACGGTGAAAAGCATGAAGTTGAAGAATTGGTGATGGAAAACATTCCCCGCTGTACCTTCACTCACCCGGAAATTGCGTCAGTTGGCTTGACAGAGAAGCAGGCTGCAGAGAAATATACTCAGATATATGTGGGCAGATTTCCTTTTGCGGCGAATGGTAAGGCTTTAGGGTTGGGAAATACGAACGGGTTTGTGAAAACGATTGCTGATGAGAACAAGATGATAGTTGGAATGCATATCATCGGACCCCAGGCAACAGAACTGATAGCACAAGGCACATTGATGATCGGGCAGAAGATGACACCGCATTTGGTGGATAAAATAGTATTTGCTCATCCGACCTTGTCGGAGGTTGTGATGGAATCAGTAGAAGATTTGTGTGGTATAGCCATACACAAAGGGTAGGAAGACAAAATGAGAGTAAGAGAATTTATTATTATAGCTCTGTTGGCGATGTTGTTAATTGGAGCATGTACGTTGAAGAGGAGTAATCCACTTGATCCTGAGGGTAATCCTAATATAATCGTACCGGAAGTTGTGACGGGGCTGAATGCATCAGTAACAACAAATAAACTGGTAGCATTATCCTGGGAATCAGTAGCACATCCACATAGGTACAATATCTACAGATGTTTATCTTATGACGGGCAGTATCAGTTTATTGATACGACAGGTGTGATTTTGGATACACAGGGAAACATGATTGATGAGGGAAAAACATACACAGACAATGATGTTGTTGTGGGTGAGAAATATTATTACAAAGTATCTGCTGTAAATGCTGAGGGTTTGGAAGGTAGTCTTTCTGCCTGGAAGTATGTTAAAGTACAGTAGAAGATATGACATTTTTTGAAAAATCTCTGAATGCAGAGCAATATAAGGTAGTCTCGACTACAGATGGGCCTGTTCTGGTTTTGGCAGGTGCCGGGAGTGGTAAGACGCGGTCGGTTATTTTCAGAGCAGCTTATTTAATCAACGAAAAGAAAGTCCATCCTTGGAACATCCTGATTGTAACCTTTACTAATAAAGCGGCTCAAGAGCTGCGAGAAAGGTTACAGTCGAGTTTTGGTTTAAATACCAGAGCTTTATGGGTGGGGACATTTCACTCGATCTGCACGCGAATATTAAGAAAAGAAGCAGAATTTACAGCCTATAACAGTAATTTTTCCATATATGACAAGGATGACCAGAAGGCAGTACTGAAGAATATTTACAAAAAACATAACATTTCCACGGAGAAATTCCCTATTGCCAAGGTTGCAGATATCATTGGTAAGCAGAAGAATAATTTGACGAAGCCGGAACAATTCTTTGAATTTAATGACAAAAATAAATATTCCGATGTGATTGCGAAGATCTATACGGATTATCAGAATTATCTTATTGCCAGCAATGCCATGGATTTTGATGATCTGTTAATGAATACAGCATATTTACTGCATGAGAATGCCGAACTTCGGCAGCGTTATGAGGCTCAGTTTGCCTATATTATGATCGATGAGTATCAAGATACCAATTTTGCCCAGTTCAGAATCATAAATCTACTGGCCAGTGGTCATCAGAATTTATGCGTAGTAGGTGATGATGATCAGGCGATCTACAGTTGGCGTGGAGCTGATCTGCGGAATATATTACAATTTGAGAAGGATTACAAGAAAGTAGTGACTGTCAAACTGGAGGAGAATTACCGGTCCACAGAGGCAATATTGAAGGTCGCGAATTGTTTGATCAAGCAGAACAAGAACCGGCATGCCAAGGAATTGAGGACAAATCAGGGAGTGGGTGAGAAGCCGAAGCTGATGCCATTGGACAACGAAGCTGAGGAAGCAGATTTTATTATCCGGGATTTGCAGAAGCGAATGCAGGAGGATAATTCTCAGTTCTCAGATTTCGTGGTATTATACAGAACGAATTTTCAATCGAGAATATTAGAGACAACCTTTACAAAAAGAGGAATTCCTTACAGAATAATCGGGAATGTGGGATTTTTTCAAAGAAAAGAGATCAAGGATTTGATGTCTTATATTAAATTATTGGTAAATCCTTTGGATAACGAGAGTTTTTTTAGGATCATAAATTGCCCGCCACGGGGAATTGGAGAGACGACTATAGGGAAGATGGTGAACATAGCCAATACTTACAATATCCCTATGATGGAAGTCTTTAGGACAGATTATTTGAAACAAAGTGTTAATTCGGGAACTTTAAAGAAAATAGAAGGCTTTTATAGATTAATAAATAAGTGGAAAATGCAACAAAATGAGTTCACTCTTGTTGAATATATAAAGGGAATAATTGATGACCTGAACATCATAGAATTGTATCAGGAGAGTAATGATCCCAAAGACCAGAGCAGAGTGGAGAATATTATGGAATTTGTGGCAGCATCGGAAGAATTTGAGAGCAAGTTTTACCAGGAATATGGTATTGCACCCAGTCTGCAGGATTTTGCCCAGAGTATATCATTACAGTCTGATCTGAACGAAGAAGTAAAGACAGATAACACGGTATATTTAATGACGATGCACAATGCAAAAGGACTTGAGTTTCCCCATGTATATGTTGCCGGTTTGGAAGAAGGGATTTTACCCCATTCCATGTCATCTTCTTCAGACAATGAGATAGAGGAAGAACGCAGATTGTTTTATGTAGCAATAACCAGAGCCCGTAGGTCAGTTATGCTGACTTATGCCAAGAGCAGGAGGGTTTACGATACTTTTAAATATAATATACCCAGCATGTTTCTTAAGGAAATTGATGATGATCTAATTGATATGAAGCAGAATACGTTTTTTGAGTTACAGGCACCGAAGCCCAATCCTGTGAAAGTTTGGAAGAAAGAGAGTAAACAGAATTTCTTTCCAGGTGAGATCGTAGAGCATAAGGATTTTGGGATGGGTATCATTCTCTCTGTTGAGGGTAGTGACATAGGTGCGAAGTTGACAATTTCCTTCAAAAAAGGACAAATCAAGAAGATTAATGGCAATTTTGTCCAAAAAACCAAGAATTCCCAAGAGGAGTGATTATGATTTTTATCAGATTGATCCTGATACTAATGTTTAGTGCCCTGGCATCAGTTAGTTTTGCAACTAAATATGCCGGAGAGATCTTTGAACTGGGTGCCGGAGTAAGAAATTATGCTATGGGACACTCAGGAGTCACAGACTTAAACACATCAGCACCAGCTTTCTGGAATGCAGCTTTACTGGAAAAGATCAAACAAAATAAGTTTGAGGTTATGCATGCAGAGGAATATGAAGGTTTGCTGAAATATGATATGTTTTCTGCTGTAGTAGGTAAAGAACAGAAATTTTCTTTGGTCTTGACAAGAGTCGGAATAAACGGGATACCTTTGACCAAATTAGAGAACCCTGAGGATTCGATCTCCAATCAAAACAGACCTTATAAGTACAAAACCGTGAATAATTCTGATTTTGTATTGTATTGTGGATTTGGCAGAAAGTTAACTGAAAAGATATCCTGGGGTGTTACACCAAAGGTAGCCTATAGGAGTTTGGTCGAGAATAGTGGTTACGGTTTTGGCATGGATCTGGGAATGTATATGGAGATTTTACCCTGGATGGCAGCAGGTGCGAAGATAAATGATGTTTTTATGACTCAGATCTTCTGGGAAAATGGTACGCATGAGACTGTTAAACCAAGTTTTGACCTGGAACTACGCAATGATTTTACTATGCCTGTGATTAAAAAGGAAGCGAAAGTCTATCTGGGTACAAAAGTGCGTACAGAAGGCCGTGACTATGCTTCCAATACAAGTTTTGACCCGATCAGTCTGGATTATCATGCAGGCTTGGAAACCAGTTTGAACAGATTTGCTTCATTTTCTTTGGGATACAACTACAAGAGTTTTACTACCGGTTTAACCGTGATGGTGAAGAAAGTGAATATTAATTATGCATTTGAGAATAATACAGAACTATCCAATTCACACCGGATTTCCATAGGTCTCAATTTGTAGGTATAATGAAAAAGGTAGCCATATTAGGAATAACAGGTTCGATTGGTGCCTCCGCCTGTGAGATAGTAAGAAATCACAAAGATGATTTTCAGATCATCCTGGCTTCAGCACACAATAATCCGGAATTATTACTGGAAGCAGGCCGGGAATTTCAAATCCCTTATCTGTGTTTGACCGGTAAGCAGCAATCAAAGGCAAAAGATGAGATCTATTATGGGCAGGAGACATTATTAAAACTTCTGGATGATCTGGAATGTGATATAGTATTGAATGCTGTGAGTGGATCAGCGGGGTTACCTTATACAATAAAAGTTCTGCAGAATAATACAGATCTGGCTCTGGCTAACAAAGAATCGTTGGTGATGGCCGGGCATCTCGTACAAGAAATCTTAAAGACATCAACCTCCAAAATCCTTCCGGTGGACAGTGAACATAGTGCCCTGTTTCAGGCATTAGGTAATCACCAGATATCCAGAGTAAGAAAGCTGCATCTGACAGCTTCGGGAGGTCCTTTCCGAACATTACCTTTGCCAGATTTTAGCAAGATTACCCTGGAGCAGACATTGAAACATCCCACCTGGGATATGGGTGCAAAGGTTACCATAGATTCAGCAACCATGATGAATAAAGGATTGGAAGTGATAGAGGCACATTGGTTATTTGGTATCGGGTATGATAGGATTCAGGCAGTACTGCATCCTCAATCGATAATCCATTCCATGGTGGAATTTATTGACGGATCGATCCTGGCTCAGATGAGTACTCCTTCGATGCAGTTACCCATATTATATGCTTTTACCTATCCGGATAGAATTGAATCTTCGAATGTTAAAACCAATGTTTTAGAATTGCAGGATTTAACTTTTTCCGCATTAGAAAAGGAAAGATATCCGATGTTCTACCTGGTTTGTGAAGTAGCCGAAGCAGGAGGAATTCTGCCGACGATTATGAATTCAGCGAACGAAGCTGCGATCAAACTCTTTCTGGAAAGAAAGATCCATTTTACAGATATTTTCAAAATTGTGGATAAGGTAATTCAGAAAAGTCAGAATATTGAGCACCCTGATCTGGTGACAATTCAGGAAACCAACACTAATATCTATCAGCAAGTTTTAGCAAAGCATTAAAATGCAATGAGGAGACGCTTAATAGAACGCGGATTAGCACGGAAAACGCGGATATAAGCAGATTGGAGAGTTTTTGTTCTAAAACAGAAATTGATTTATTTTAAACATAGGAATATTGGTAATTTTATTAGAATAATGTCTAATAAAACATCGATAGAAAGGTTCTATTTCGCTTGACTGTAGTTAGGAATCCAGATAATTAGTATATCAAACGTAGTCCTCTTTGAGGATTGCTCTATTTGGCTAACTTAATTTATAGCACAGACAAATTTATGGATAAGATATTCAGATTGCCTTTACCGGTACCGATGTTGTTTCCTGTGTTGGCCTGGGTTACAGGGATAATGCTGGCCAGATATATATATCTGCCCATGTGGCTTGTATTATGGACAGGACTGGTGTTGGCCGTGCTGGCATTATGGGGACAGAGATCCAAGTCCGATAGTACAGTATTGAGTATTATTGGATTTGTCTGTTTAATGATGGCCATCAGTTTGTCGGGATTTGTAAGATACAATTACACTGGAGTACATGAGCCAATACCTGCTTATATGCAGGAACGTCAGATGCTGATTCAGGTAAAAGCGAAAGTTATCCGGGTCGATGAGAAACGTTGTTTATTGGGGAATGTACAGCTGAACGGAAAAGAAATTGTTTTACGCTTATTTTTGTATAATCAGGTTAAGTTAGAACACGGAGATCTTGTAAGTTTTGCTGGCAATTTAAAGGTTATCGAAGATGAAGGAAATCCGGAAGCATTCAGTTACAAGGAATATTGTGAGTTTAACAAGATCGGAGGGATTGTTTATCCGGTTGGCAGGATAGTTTTAACCGGACGGGAAACACATGTTTGGGCCGATTTTATCGGAGGTTTGAAAACCAGGATCAAAATACAATTGAACAAGGTATTTCCCGAAAATAAGGAATTTGCCACAGCAATGATTCTGGGTGATAAATCTGCTTCAGGTTTAAATACTGATCTGTTTATCAGGGCAGGCTTGAGTCATCTTTTGGCAGTGAGTGGTTTTAATACCGGCATTCTTTATCTTATCTTATTCCCAATATTTAATATCTTTATCAGAAACAGAACATTTTGCCGGATTTTAACAATACCTTTTCTCCTTGTATTCGGAGCCTTGTGTGACTGGGTGCCATCAGTATCCAGGGCGATTATAATGTTGATAGTCTATATTCTGACAAAGATCTTTCAGCGAAAAGCATCTCCCAATAATATTCTGCTGGTAAGTCTGCTGGTAATTACTTTGATAGAACCCCGGCAACTCTTCTCGATCGGATTACAGATGTCGTTTGCAGCAGTATTTGTGATTTTGAATATCATTCCGGAGTTCTCGGATCTGCTGATCAGATCAGCCAGAAATATATTGTTGAGACCATTGGTCTATGTTTATATTCTGTTTGTATCCACACTGTTGATCACCTTGTTCATCATTCCAATATCCATTTTCTATTTTCACAGTATAAATTTGAATGGGCTTGTGGGTAATTTGCTAACCGTACCATTATCTGTGATTCTGCTGCCTTTGGCTTTGTTTTGTATCATTCTTCCCCAGCAGATATTGAGTATCATTCCCTATAATGAGTTGTTTGATACTCTTTACAGAGTGTTTTTATCCTGGACAGAAATGTCGGCTGGTTTACCGTTATATTTTCAGGGGATTTATTTGAATGATTGGTTTGTCCCCATGTTTTACGGAGCCTTGATTTTTCTGGTATTGTGGTGGAAACGTAATGCCTGCAGATGGAAAAGCTGGTATTTGGGAGTGGGACTGTTGCTCTTGTTTCTCTTACCACTGGCTCATCCTACACAGATAGCAGAAAACAGAATCACCTTTTTCAATGTAGGAGTGGGTGATTGCTGCTTGATTGAAACAGAAAAGGGTTCAACAGTCATGATAGATAATGGACCCAATAGCCGTACGAGAGGGAATATTAAATACACTGTTTTGCCGTATTTATTCAAACGGCAGATCAAACAAATAGATTATTTGATACATAGTCATACACACGATGATCACACGGGCGGGTATGAAGTATTGCAGGATAATTTTAAGATAAAGAAGATAATTCTAAATCCGGCATTTAATCTGAAGGAGTATTTAACGGAGAAAAGTCAGGTGTTGATTGTCGGGGATAGTTTAAACATTGGATTTCCAGAGTTAAAAATAAGATTGAAGTATTTGTATATGGATGACACTAACCCCAATGATCAGGTTACCTTAGCCCGGGTGGAAATGCAGAACTTTTCTTTGCTGTTTGCGGGTGATATGGAGCAGGATTTGGAAGAAAAAGCAATCCAGTCAATGCCGGAATTTCTGGATTGTGATCTGCTAAAGATTGCTCATCACGGGAGCAGGACGAGTAGTACGCCGGAGTTTATCAGGACTGTCAGCCCGCAGTATGCTTTAGTAAGTACTTCTTTGCATAATAAATTCAGATTTCCGCATAAACAGACTTTAAAAAATCTGGCATTCTTAAAAGATAGACTGTTTATCACAGGCAGAGACGGAGCTGTGGTAGTCAGATTTGATCCTCAAGTAAGGGTCGAGATAAGAGATTAAGTGCAAAAATTCATAGACTGTACTTTATTTCTTGACATAAATAAAACGGTTGGAGATAATAAGCCTTAAATAAAAGCGAGGTGAGTTATGGTGAAGAGATTTTTTATTTTTTTAGCAGTTATATGTCTGCCTTTTCTAATCCTGGCCCAGGAAGTAGTGGGGGAGACTACCGGAAAGGATAATGGAAGTACAGAATTTAGTATGGGTGGAGGAGTAGGTTCCGTAATTATTGATGGAACATCCTATTCCAGAATCAGATTGATGCCGGAAATAGCTTTCTGGAAATTCGGTTTTGGTCTTGATATTGATCTTTTGATCGATAAAAATGGCAATCTCCGCAAGGATGACTGGGATGAAGCATCCGATATCATGAACAAAGTATATTATGCCAGATTTGCCCAAAGAGGTGATCCTTTCTATGCAAGAGTTGGCGGATTTCTTTCTTATACTCTGGGATATGGTTTGATCATGCGTGATTATTCCAATATGCTTAAATATCCGGATGAAAGACAGATCGGTTTACAAGTTGGCGGGAATATCAAGAGTTTGTCAGGCTTAGGAATGGAAGTATTTACCTCCAATCTGAACAAGAATGAGATCCTGGCAGCCAGAGGCGAAGTAAAACCTTTGCAGCTGTTGAGCCTGCCTTTATTAAGCAAGATTTCAGTTGGAGCACAATTTGTGACTGACCGGAATCAATATGGTGGCATAGAAGATAAAGATGGGGATAAAGTGCCAGATGGATTAGATCCTTTTCCTGATGATAAATCATTGTACGCAGATTCTGACGGTGATGGAGTTGCTGATTACTCTGATATGAATCTTGATGGTGTACCCGATATGTACATAGATAGTAATGCTGATGGTGATATAGATCCTAATACCGGAGCAGAATATATTGACAATAATTTTGCAGCACAAAACCTTCCAGCTAATGTATATAATCCAGGAGTTACTGAAGGAACATGGGATACAGATGTTGCTTATAACAAGCCTCCCAACATCGGCAAAAAACTCAAAGTGACTATTGTCGGTTTAGATTATACCCTGCCTTTGATTGGTGAGACCGGAGACAAGTTTACCCTGGGTCATTATGGTGAAGTTGCGAAAATAGACAAGTATGGAACAGGTTTTATTTTTCCTGGTTTCTATTCCAAATTGTTGATTTTTGATATTAATGTGGAAATGAGACATTTCGGAGATAAATTCCTGCCTAATTATTTTGACAATATGTACGACCAGACAAGAGCTGTTGTACAGGACAGTGCAATTGTTACTAAAGAACAGATGCTTGAATATACCAAGGCTCAGACCGGTTGGTACGGATGTGTTAATACAAATTTATTTAACATGATGTTCTTCAAGATAGCTTATCAGGATATGTATGGTGATGATGTACAGAATGGCAAATCTCTTTGGGGAACCCTGGGTATTGTTCCTAAAGCTATACCTAAAATCACTACTGCCAAGATCAGTTATACTCAGACTGGTGTAAAATCAATTCTTTCAGATTGGAGAACACCAAGTTCCCTGATCGACGGAAAACTGGGTTATGGCATGTCTCCCAATACCGATCTTGTCTGGCTTTATCAGGAAAGATATGTTGATGCAGATAGTAATGGAAAAATTGAAGGTAATGATGAAATCTTGAAATCCATGTCCTTTGGCGTGGAATTTAGATTCTAAATATTATTGATCATATTCAGCCCTCGTTCGCGGGGGCTTTTTTGTGTAAAAAATCGGTAATTGACAAGAGAGTGATTTTGAAATACTTGCTTCATGATAATGAATAAGTCCTTTTTGGAAAGGATAATAAGGATAGAGAATGAGTTTGGCCAACATTGTAAATTTAACTCACGCTTTTGGTGAGGAGATATTATTTTCAGAGATTACTTTTGCCATCGAGGAAGACAGCAGAATTGGTTTAATCGGCAGGAACGGCTGCGGAAAAACTACTTTGCTGAAGATCTTGACATCACAGATGTCCCCGTCCAAGGGACAGATTCATATAGCCAAAGGGCGTAAATTTGCCTATCTATCTCAGGAAACAACATTGGATGAGGAAGCAGACCTTTATACGACAGTGGTGGAAGCAAATTCACATTTCCAGGAACTGGAAAAGAAGCTGTTTGCCATTCAGGATCTGGTTTCAATAGATCATTCACACGCAAACATGCTGAAGCTGGAAAAGATTCAGAATGAATTCTATGCGATAGACGGTTATAATTACGAGACAAAGGTCAAACTGATCCTGACTAATCTCAAGTTTCCCGAAAGGATGTGGGATCAGAAGATCAAAGATTTCAGTGGGGGAGAAAAGACACGTATTCAACTCGCTAAGATCCTTCTCCAACCTCACGATATTCTGCTTCTGGATGAGCCTACCAACCATCTCGATATTGACATGCTGGATTGGTTGGAAACCTATCTCAGAAATTATGATAAACCCTATCTGATGGTTTCGCATGACCGTTATTTTTTAGATAAGACTGTGACTAAAATTCTGGAACTGAAGAATCTTAAACTAGAGGAATATTCCGGAAACTACTCCTTTTATTTACTGGAATCTGCAGCAAGAGCAGAATTACAGCAGAAGGAATATGAACAGCAGCAGAAATTGATCAAGAGAACTGAAGAATTCATCCGGAAGAATATGGCAGGTCAGAAGACAAATATGGCCAAGTCCAGACTTAAAATGCTGAACAGAATGGATGTTATTGACAGGCCTACATCTGAGAGTGATACAAATATCAAGTTTGCCTCCCAAGCCAGAAGCGGTAATGATGTATATCGTCTGGAAGATTTGGAACTGGGTTATCCCGGGAATGTTCTGGCCTCGGATATCAATATGATCTTACGCCACAGGGACAGAGTGGCTGTCATGGGTAAGAATGGCTGTGGCAAGACGACTTTGCGTAAGATCCTGAATCAGGAAATGGAACCTTGAGCCGGAAAAGCCAAGTTAGGAGCAAGGCTGAAACAAGGTTATCATGATCGG
>CAYQPF010000137.1:0-13742 GCA_964419225.1 uncultured Candidatus Cloacimonadota bacterium
AATCTGATTATAGGCATAAGCTACAGAATCCGTCATCCCAGGTTTGTTCCTCCAGGCATGAGTCATATAAAATCCTGTATGTGATCCTGAGGCAGTGATAACTGAATCTAAAAGTGTAGCATACTGGGTGAAAAGATCCGGATATAGGAAAGGACGGGTACTTTGTTCCTGCAAAACTACCAAATCCCAGTCTGTTCCCTGAATTGCAGCAATAGTAGAAGGATTATTGTAATGCATTTCCAATGTATAATTCGCTAATGCTTCCTGTTGAATTGTCGTGATCCATCCCGGATTATATGCATTTACCAATCCTTGCACATGCGATGCTATTCCACTGTTAAAATAAGTATGACTGTTTCCTACAAAAAGTACTTTTTTCGGCACTGAAGGTATAACATCACCCCAATTTACTTCAACAGTTAAACTTCCGGGAACAAACTGCATGGTTATCTGCACTGTGGAGTTTTGTCCAGGGACAACCTGACCCTCTCCATATCCTGTAGCAATCAGAAGAGTGTCTTCATAAACTTTGACAAACACAGAGTACAGCCCTGGTTCTAATCCCTCAAAAGTACCTTGAGCTGTCTGAAGAGTGTCATTCAGCACCAAATCCTGAGACTGACTAAATGTGTCTTTCATAATTTTCACATTGACTCTGGTTACAGTAAACCCATGCTCAAAAGCAGGACTTAGATTCATCTGTAAGGGGATGTTACCCTTGGCTGTTGGTTCAGTTGTGGTATCATGGTGCTTGGCACAGGCAAATAAAGCCAATGCTAAAATTAAGAAAACAATCAGTTTTTTCATTTCTCCTCCATTACTTTAAATTAAGATGCTACATTTTGCCAAATATATTTTTTTATGGCAAGTAAAATATCATAAATTTACGATTTTGGTGAAAAAAAGGAGTTAAAATTCAAAATTCTATTTATGGTCTTCTGTGGATTAGATGGACTAAATGGACTAAATGGACTATATGGACAGATGGCGGGAAAATGAATAGAAAATATTGAAACCCGCAGGCAAATACTAAGGCATCAGGCGGTAGTCGTCAGGCGGTAGAGGGAAAAGCAATTGTCACTGCCTACTGTCCACTGGCTACTGACCACTTTAAATACGGCACATATGATATACCAAAATACTCACATACTGTTTCCCAAGCCATTGTTTGCAAAAACAGTTTATCAGCTTCACTAATTCCCAGAGGAACATAGCTGAGACCAACAGGACTCTTATTCCAGATCGAAGCAAAAATCACACAGGAAGTCAAATATGTTCCTTTCATGGCTGCATGAGATCCATCTGCAGAAATCAAGACTTGAGTTGAATCATGCTCATAAGCATTTTTCCAAGCTAAACCAGCCGGACATACTAAAGCACCAAGTTCTGCTCCCAGTTTAGTATAAGCAAAAGCAATTGAATCTGCCATTCCCGGTCTGCTTGGCCAGGGATGTGTCATATAGAAGCCGGTTTTGGCCCCTGTCGCTGTAATCACACCATTCAAGAGTGTTCCATACTGATAGAATAAATCCGGATAATCCATTGGTCTGGAACCCTGTTCCTGCAAAACTACCAAATCCCATTCAGTATTTTGAATAGCTGCAATTGTTGCAGGATTATTATAATGCTGTTCAAGAGAATAACCCCCGACTGTCCTTTCCTGCAAAAATGTGTTCCAAAAGTGATTATATGTGTTTACTAAACCCTGTATATGGGTACTAATCCCACCATTGTAATAAGTATGACTGTTACCGACAAAAAGTATCTTTCTGGGTATTGAAGGGATTACATCTCCCCAATCAACAACCACAGTCAGAAGACCAGGTACAAACTGCATAGTGATATGAACTGTTGAATTTTGTCCAGGCATCACCTGACCTTCTCCATAACCGGTTGCAAGCAGTAAAGTGTCTTCATATACTTTGACAAATACAGAATATAATCCCGGAGCCAGATCCTCGAATATACCTTGGGCTGTCTGCAAAGTATCGTTAACCGCCAAATCCTGAGATCGGTTAAATGTGTCTTTCATGATTCGCACATTTACCCGTGTCACAGTATAACCATGCTCAAAAGCGGGGCTTAAATTCATGGGCAGCGGAATACTACCTTTGATCTCAGGTTCAGTCGGTGCGACTGTATTATGATGCTTAGTACATGACAACAGTACAAAAGTTAAAATCAATAAAACTATTAATTTCTTCATTTTTCCCCCTTAATAATCTGTTACATTCTGCTGAATTTATTTTTTTATGGCAAGTTAATTATCATATTTTTCCATATTTTTACAACTATTAAACCCGGATAATGCATCAGGTAGAAATCATATAGGCAAATCCTTGTACAAATCCCCCGTTTTCATTTCGAAATCTAATATAATATGTTGTAAAAAGACAATCTCAACACCCTCATTAATAATTAATAATTGATAATTAATAATTATTTGTATTCGCTTTGTTGACAATATTTCCCTAATGGATAAATGTGTATTTGGAGGATAATATGATTTTTGATTCCAGATACAAAAAAATTGAAGACATAGGCGAAGGAGTCTGGTCTAATGTTTACAAAGTAAAAGATCTAAGAACCGATAAAATATACACTTTGAAGCTTTTTAATCATATAGACGCAGATTTGATCTATGAAAAACTTTCAGCAGAAGATATGCATCATATTACCAAACTTGATCACCCCAACCTGCTTCACATAATTAAATTTGGTAATCATGGTAATCATATCTATTATTTAAGTGATTATTATGATGGCAAGCCTTTGAACGATTTTAAGTATAAACCGAACTTAAATGAACAATTCTATGAAATAGTTGCTCAGATTTGTTATGCATTGGATGCCTTGCACTCGCAGGGATTGATCCATAAAGATCTGAAACTGGAAAATATTCTCTATAAAGTTGTAAACAACAAGCCTGAAATAAAAGTCTTAGATTATGGTTTTGCCAAGATTGACCACACTAAAAATCAACAAAAAGTAACAGGCACATTGCCTTATATTGCACCTGAAATCCTGTCAGGCAAGAAGATGGCAGTATTTCAAAGCGATTTTTATTCACTTGGTGTCACCCTATACAAAATCATGACCGGCACATCTCCTTATTCAGTAGAGCAGATATCAGCCGTTATGGCTGGTAATCCACATAATTTTTTCCCTAAATTCCCCAGGGAGATTAATCCTGAATGCCCCATAAACATCGAAAAACTTATCCTCAAACTTCTGGAAAAAAATCCGGAAGACAGATTCCCGGATGTAAACAGTATTATAAACTTCATAAATAAGATGCAAATAACTAAAAAGTTTAATTTTTCCCACAAATGGTCCCTTGTCAATACAATGAAACATAATAGTTACATTGCCAGAGAAGATTATTCTCATACCCTGATGGATTACATTCCTTATCTGGAGAATGGGAATGGGAAAACAGTCGTTCTTTTAGGAGGCGATGGACAGGGCAAAGACAGTATTTTAACCTTGTTTGAATACCACCTGCTGACAAATAAGTATTTTGTTTTTGATTATCTTTGTACTAAACAGGATAAGGATCCTTTCTTTGCTCTAATAAATGAATTCAAAGACTATATTTTGAATAATGACAAAGTTCAGACAGAATTAACCAATATATCATCCAAATTCCGTAAATATTTAAACAATTCCATTGAAGAAGCGAGCAAACTGAGTGAAAATCAGGAAGAATTGTATGCTGACTTTACTTCAGCAAAGAGCTTTCTCTTTAGTTTATCTGAAGAAAGGCCTCTCATTTTCATCATCCGGGCTGAGCAATATATTAGTCCTGAAACGATAAGTTTTATCAATTTAGCAGCTTTTGAAATGGCTAAAAAACCTATCATGATCATTTTAAGTATTAATGATCCTCATCAGACAAAAGAATTGAAACATGCTATTTATCTTAAGGTAGAGCCATTGTCATTTATTGATACTAAGAAATATTTAACAAAGCTTTTACATAAAGAAGTACCCGAGACATTCGCACAGGAAATTCATGCAAGAAGTTTTGGGATCCCCATGTTTGTCAGAGATATTCTTATTGATTTGACAGAGAAGAAAATGATTTGGGTGAAAGAAAAGTTGAATTTTGATGTTGACCTGAAGAAATACACTCTTCCCCAAAATCTGATTCATTCCATTTACTACAGGATGAGTCATCTGAACGAGAAATCTTACAATAATCTACAAAAATTATCCTGTATTTATTCCCCTCTAAGTAAAGATTTAATAAACCATTTATTAGATTTATCTGAGGAAAAAGAATTGTGGAAACTCTTGATTGATGCCAGAAATAATGAAATCATTTATGAACAAGATGGTTATTATCACTTCACTTTTCAAGAAATTCGTGAGAGATTAAATTCGGAACTTGATCAGGATGTTAGAATTGAATTATCTAAAAAATTTATTCAGTATTATAAAGAAAACACTATCGGCAATAGTGATATATGCATGGGATTAGTACAAAATGCTTATCTTGCTGATGATATTGAATCTGTCCGTAGATTTAAATTACTCCTGATAGACACTTATAACAATACTTATCAACAGGATAAAGCATTCGCAGAAATCTGTAAAGTTATTGAAATTGACTTTTCACATAAAGTAACTGTACCTGAAAATGAGTTAAAAGCAGACTTAGAGAGTTTTGTGAACAAAGCAGAAATGACTGGTTTGATTCAAAAAGCAATAGATTTGATCTCTGAAATTCCTCATTTCCCGGAAATGTTTGAAAAGTATTATTTATTGGGTACATTAATGCTCAGATTAGAAAAATACTCCTCTGCAGAAGAGTATTTGAATATCGCCCTAAACATGGCCATGACTGGTAAATATAGAATCAAAGTTCTTATTGATCTTGTCTGGCTTTATACTAACAATAGCAAATTTGATAAAGCATTACCCATACTTAACGATTTGAATGGTATGGAAATGTCAATGGAATTGAAAATAGCTTATATTGACCGTGAAAGTATCTATTTATACCGAACTGGCAGAAACAGTGATGCCATAACTTTATTAGAAAAATTCCTGGTGGATTTACCCGTCATTAATGAGACACTGGCTCTGCTTAAACTGGGTTCTCTCTATAATAATTTGGGTTCCTTTTATTCCAATGAAAAGAACATTGCCGATGCTTATAAGCACTTTATGAATGCTAAGGCTATTTGGGAAAAGTTAAATTACAATCGTTCGCTGGGAATAGTCTATAATAATCTCGGAGATTTATCTTTACGACAGGGTGATACAAAGAATGCCTTGGAATATTTCGAGAAAGCTTTGGAAATCAGTAACAAGATCGGAGTAAGACGTAGTCAGGTTTTAGCTTGGTTAAACTTTGGAGAGACATATATAAAACTGGGACAGTTTTTAAAAGCAGAAGAGCATCTTTGTAAAGCTAAAGAGATGTGTCTGACTTTAGAAAGCAAACTCTTTTATGAAGGCATTGTCTATAATCTTGCTATTGTACGCAGTAAAATTGGAAGTTTTAAATATTATCTTGATTTTATCAAAGAGAACCAACCCGAGTTATTGACAGGGCAGATCAAAGCACTTACACCTTTGACAAAAACCTACTTCTATTATCTCTTTGAAACCGGGCAATCCCAAAAGATCAATAATTTACTATATAATAATCCCCACTTAGATTTCTCTAATAATCACGAGGAAGAGTTCTACTATCAAATTCTGGGTCTCTTATCTATGCATAAGAGAGATTATCACACAGCTTTGCAAAATATCAACCTGGCTCTCGAACAATCGATAAAAAACAAAAGTTCATATGCTCAGGCAATTAATTATATTAGACAAACTGAATGTTACTTGGGATTGAACAGATTTGAGAATGCAGAAAAGTCCTTTGAGAATGCCAAACAGTTAATAGATAATTACGGATTTAAATACTGGAGTCTGGTTCTGGATATTTTGTCCATTAAGATTCAACTCGCCCAGAAAGAAATACCTCTGAGAGTTCTCCTAAGAAGGACTCTTGAACTGATACCTGTTATAGAGAAAAATGATATTTATGCTTTGCAGTTAGAGTTATATTCAATAATTATCCAGATTTACAATGATCTGAAAGCAGAAAAATTAGGGTTGCAATACTTCCGTAAATATAAAGAAAAAGTGGAGAATAATGCCAAGGGCTTACCGCTGGAGGATCAGGAATCTTATTATAGGATAACAAAATATAATCAGACAGATCATCATAATCTGCACATCCATGAAGTTGGCAGCAGAATGCGTCAAAATAAAGAAAAGTGGCAGGAGCATCTGTATAATCTCCTCAAATTGGAAGAGCTATCCAGAATTAAATTCTCTCTGGATAAAGCTATTACCACTCTCCTGGCTCCCGATTTCTATGGAATCGTCCTGAACGATGAAATCCGTGCCCAAAGCCCGAAACTATTTCTGAAGTATAACTGCGATGAAGCTTCTCTACTTACTCATCCTTATAATAAATATATCCTGGACTCTATTGAAACTGATAAAATTATTGCTATGAAACTTGATTTCAGACACACTCTGTTCATTCCTTTGAGACTTAAATCCGCCAGAGTTGGATGCTTGATTATAGCAGACAAAGGTGAGTTAGAATTCCGCAAGCAGGACATTTCTTTGATCAAAATGCTTAAACTGCATCTAACTACTATGTTGATTAGAATTAGAGAATTTGACGAATTGAATAATAAAATGTCCTTAGTCACCAGAATCATGCAAATGTCTCAAAAAATGCTGCAGATCTTAGACCAGGACAAACTGGAAAAACAGATAGTCATGTTTGGAATTGAACTGCTGAGAGGCAGAAGAGGATTCATGATTATTCGTGATGCCTTTGGTAATTATAGTTTCAAAATATCACTGGATCATAAAAACAATTTGCTTAAAGAACAAAAAAATATCAGTATGACTGTTGTCGGTGATGTACAAAATGCCATGATTCCGATTTATACCCACAACATTCTGGAAGATAGTATCTATAAAAGTTCCAACAGTTTACATGATTTCCCTCTGGCATCCATTTATTGTGCACCTGTAACAATTGATAATAATCTTCACTGTATTCTTTATTTTGACAGTTTGGCAGATGAAGCAGAAGAACTAAAAATAAACCGCGAAATTGTGAGTATGTTCTTAGTACAGGCAGCTGTAGCTATCAAGAATGCCATGCAGTATGAAAGCCTGATTAAAAAAAATCTCGAACTTAAAACTCTGGACACAACAAAAGACAAATTTATCGGCATTGTTTCTCACGAGTTAAATACACCTCTGGTTACATTGAAAGGTTATGTCAATAAGCTGAAAAAGAAGAATTTCATGGATGAAAATGAAAGAACGGAAACCTTGGAAAAGGTTGAAAAAAGTGTTAATAAATTGATGCTTTCGATCAAGGATATTGTCCTTCTTAATAAATATAATGTTATGAACAGCATTCCCTTTGAAAGAGAAAATGTGGAGAATTTGTTGTCCATTGTCTTTAGTGAAGCAGAAATTATCAACAGACAATACGACCGGCATATGAAATTCAAGATGGAGATTGAAAGCAATTTGCCCGACATTGAGGTAAACTGGGAAGGTTTTCATCTGATGATCTACAGCATTATTCTAAATTCTATCAGATTCACCCAGGATTTTGGATTTATTACAATGGGCGTCAGAAAAGCAACATTCCCCCAGGAAAAGATCAATGATCAGGATGGGGTTGTTATCTATATCCAGGATAATGGTACAGGCATCCCAAATCATGAACTAACCAATATCTTCAAGAGTTTTTATGAGTTAAATGACATCTATTCCCATCGTTCTGGTACTGTCGAATACAGGTCCAGTGGTCTGGGCTTGGGACTTGCGATATCCAATAGAATCGCTGAACTGCATAATGCTAAAATCTGGGTTAATAGTAAGGAAAATGAAGGAACAACTGTATTCATAGCATTTTCAGCTTATAAGAAAGATAAGAAGGGTAAGAGTTGAGAGTTGAGAGTTAAGAGTTAAGAGTTTACGAGAGAATTACAAGTATTTTTAACTACTTGTTAATTCATCAGAATTTCCGGGAGTTGGGAGAGGTTTAATTGCGGGCATTTGGGGCGGACCCTTGACCATGATGTCCCATTCAGCAGAACTGAAGGCGAATTGCCAAACGAACATAACCAACCTGGAGACAAGGGCTGCAACCAATAAAGTAATGAATCCATGAATAAAGGACTCAATAATATCTATCGACATTACAAAGTAATTCGTAAAAAAGGTAATAAAAAACATCATAATGGAAACGGCATTTGAATATGCCGATGCCTGAGATTTTTCGATCACTCTTTATCCTCTCGCAAAATATTCATTGCGATATTGTGGACATTAACCGAAGCAAGAGCACGCGGTCTCTTGATAATGATCGGTATCTGCTCCTTAACGGCTTCAGGTAAATACTTATCTGAGGGTATTGTCCCCAGAAAACTTATTTTCTTATTCAGGAAGTGCTGCACGATCAAATTAATTTTGTTGAAAATATTCCTCCCCTCATCTTCTGTCTGAGCCATATTTACCACCAAAGAGATATCCGGATCCTTTAATCTGTAATACAGAATCTTGATCATGGCATATGCATCCGTGATCGCGGTAGGTTCCGGAGTTGTTATGATCACTATTTTATCCGAACCGACAACAAAATCTACAGTATTATCTGATATTCCTGCTCCCGTGTCAATCAAAATATAATCAAAATCTCTCCTTAAATCCATATAGGCTTGAATCAAAGCCTGCTGATACTTTTTAGCATTCTGCATTACCATTAAATCTCCTGATGAAGCTGGGAGAATTTTAATCCCCTTTGGTCCCTCCATCAATAACTGATCCACAGTAATCACCTCATCCAATAAATTGGAAAGGGTGTATTGCGGATACAGACCCAACAATACATCGATATTGGACAGATTCATGTCTGCATCTATCAACAATATCTTCTTTCCTCTTATCGACATAGCTATAGCTAAATTTAAGATAAAATTACTTTTTCCTACACCACCCTTACCACTTGTGATCGTAATAAGTTTTGCCAATTTGTCTTTTTTTTCTGTTTTATCTTTAAGAATATATTCCTGAAGTTGTCTTGTTTGATTATAAAGTTCCATATTTACCTCTTAATATTGTCACAGCAAGCTCTTTTCTGTCTGCCAAAGATATGTCTTCGGGGATATTCTGTCCAAATGTAACATAGGAAATAGGTTTCTCATAATCACTTGCAATGTTCAAAATATCACCATATACGGTGGTTTCATCTAATTTTGTATAAATTAACCCGGTTATAGGAATAATACTAAAGTTTTTTATTATTTCTTTCAAGTCCTGATACTTAGTAGTTACACTGAGAGTCAGATAGATTTCATCTGCCTTCGATACCCGGATAAGTTCCTTTAGGGCAATCATTTGTTTCATATTCTTAGAATTAATTCCGGCTGAATCCATCAAAATTAAATCATATTTTTTTAAAGTTTCCATTTTCTCCATCAAATCATTATTATTATAGATGGGTACAAAACTGATTTTGGCTATATCAGCAAAAGCTTTTAACTGTTCCATGGCAGCAATTCTGAAGCTGTCCAGGGAAACAAGTGCCACTTTCTTGGAATAATTGAATTTATACATCGCCGCAAGCTTTGCCAGAGTAGTCGTTTTACCAACTCCCGTAGGACCAATTAACATCACCACTGTCGGAAGATGGGGATTGAATTTTACAGGCCCGGTTATTTGGAAACAATTTCTTATTTTTCCGATCAATTTTTCGATAATTAAATCTTCTTCCAAAAGGTCTTCACCCTTAAGATTCATGAAGATTTCCTCAATCATCGTATTTGCTTTGGCTTGATCGACACCATTTGTGATTAAAGATCTCACTTTTTGTTGAAGTAATTTAGGGATATGAGGCAGGTTTTCGTACTTAATATGGTTGATTAAAAAGTCGAGTTTGTCAGTTATAAAGTCCAAATCCTTTTGCATTAAGTTCAATTGGGTTGTCGGAATTCCCACAGCTTCTGCTTTCTGAGAAACAGCCTGTTTCATGGTGGAATTGAAAGCAGATTTTGTACTGTCTTCCTTCTTATCAATGGCCGCAGTAACTTCGACTGCATTCTTCCATTCAGGATGATTCTTGTCCTCAATGTTCTTGGAATTGAGGATTATTGCATCTTCTCCGAACTCGAGTTTAATCTGATTCAGAGCTTCCTGCATCGAAGAAGCAATAAATTTTTTAATTTTCATATATCACTCACATCACAAAAATAATTCGATCAGAGAGACTAACTCTACTAATCTTAATGCAAGTAAATAGGGATTATCGTTTTTTGTCAAAAAAAACTTGCTTAAAAAGCAAAAATAATTTTTCTTAGATAGGTGAGGATATAAAATGAAAGTAGAAAATAGAGAAAACAGGCTGTTAATTGTTAACCAACCTGAGTCAAATATAAAAAATAATGCAGAAATTTATTTTCTGGGATTCTATAACAATAAGAGCAATTTCCCTTATCACCCATTGGTTTATCCATTTTACACCCCGGATGCAGGTTCATATTTCACTTCTCTCCTAAATCATCTGCAAATTCCGGCCCAGGAAGAAAAAGAGTTTGACTTTCTACCCGATTAATTTAAAACTTGGAGTCAATATGAGTTGTTCAAATGTAAAGAATAATCTTTCTCAGTGCAATTGCACTTATCCTTGCGATAAGAAGGGTAACTGTTGTGCATGCTTATCTTATCACAGAAGGAATAATGAACTTCCCGCCTGTTATTTTGATGCAAAAGCAGAGAAAACCTATAACAGATCAGTAGAGTATTTTATTAGTTTAAATCAAAAAAAGTAATGAGGATATAATGGAATTTAAATTTTCGACTATTGAAGAAGCCATTCAGGATATCAGAGATGGTAAATTAATTATTGTTGTCGATGATGAAAATCGTGAAAACGAAGGCGATCTGGTTCTCGCAGGAGAACTGGTTACTGCAGAAAAAGTTAATTTTATAATCAGTAAAGGCAAAGGCCTTTTATGCACTCCCATGTCTCAGGAATTATTGGAAAAACTGGAAATTCCTCTGATGACAGATATCAACACCGAAAGACACGGCACGAAATTCACTGTTACAGTAGATGCTGTAGAAGGAACAACTACCGGTATCTCTGCCAGTGAAAGGGCAATTACTATTAAAAAACTCTCCGATCCTGCTTCTCAAGCCAGAGATTTTGTCAAACCAGGACATGTGTTTCCTTTATTAGCCGAAAAAGGCGGTGTTCTCAAAAGAGCCGGTCATACAGAAGCATCTATCGACCTCTGTATTTTAGCGGGTCTGAAACCTGTAGCTGCTATCTGTGAGATAATCAAAGAAGACGGCGACATGGCCAGATTACCCGAATTGATCGAATTCAGCCAACAATGGGGCTTAAAAATAGTTACAATCAAAGACTTGATTTCTTATCGTTTAAGTAATGAAAAACTTGTGGAAAAGATCTCCGAAGCCAAGCTGCCAACCAAATTCGGTGAGTTTTTGATCATGACCTATGCCAGTAAAGTATCCGATGAATATCATCTGGCAATAGTTAAGGGCGATGTCAGAGGTAAAGAAAACGTGCTTGTGAGAGTTCATTCCGAATGTTTAACCGGAGATGCTTTGTATTCATCACGCTGCGACTGTGGTGATCAATTGGAAGCTTCCTACAGAATGATCCAGGCTTTAGGTTCAGGTGTCATACTTTATATGAAACAAGAAGGCCGTGGCATTGGTTTAATTAATAAGATCAAAGCTTATCACTTGCAGGATCTCGGCCAGGATACAGTCCAGGCTAATCTGGAACTTGGTTTCAGAGCCGATATGCGGGATTATGGGATAGGAGCACAAATATTGAAAGATCTCGGATTACATACAATCAGATTATTAACCAATAATCCGAAGAAAATCGTTGGTTTAGAAGGATATAATCTCGACATAGTTGAGAGAGTACCAATCGAAATCACACCTAATATCAAAAACAAACACTATCTTGAAACTAAGAAAAGAAAAATGGGACACCTTTTAGATGAAGTTTAAATTAATAATTTTCTTACTCATTCTGGCAGGTACTTTATCTGCTGTTGAATACCCTAAACCCAATGGGTGGATAAATGACTATGCCTCTGTTCTCAGTGAAGAAACAAAGGTACTGCTTACAGATTTAGTAACCGAGTTAAAACAAAAGACAGATACAGAAGTAGCTGTGGCTATTTTGCCTGATCTGGGTGGAGAAGATTATTTCAATTATGCCGTTGAGTTATTCAAACAATGGAAAGTAGGCTCAAAAAATGATGAAGGTGTCTTGATCCTGGTTGCCGTTCAGGAACGTAAAGTAAAGATTGAAGTCGGTTATGGAGCTGAAGGATACTTAACAGATGCCATCAGCGGTGATGTTCTGGATACATATGTCGTACCTTTTCTTAAACTGAATGATTATGATACCGGTGTTAGAAACGCTGTAGGAGCTGTCGCTCAAATCATTGCCAAATAAAAGAATGTGCAATTTACAGGCTCTACAGGTGTGCGAAAAGCACAAAGATCAGGAAAGAACACAAAAGGCTCATGGGTTTTTATCGTTATCTTACTCTTCCTCATCATTGTTACACGCGGTAGAATCATACCCTGGTTGTTCATCATGGGCATGTCTGGTGGTAGAAGTTCAAACAACGATGGTGGCGGATTTGACGGCTTTGGCGGTTTCGGCGGATTTGGTGGCGGTAGCTCTGGTGGTGGTGGAGCAGGCAGGGGGTTCTGATGCTTATTTTGATATTCAAGGCTTTACTGGTAATTTTATTAAATATTATCATTCCGGTTACAATTCTTTTTCTAATTAAACAATTTCTCTTTTATCCCAAAGCCATCTATTTCAGAGGCAAAAGACTGATCGGCACTCCCGGCTTCATTTACAGAAAAAAAGAATGGCTGATCAATAAACTCGAAACTATATTTCATAAGTTTCTCTTCGACTGTGAAAACGAAGAAGATCCCAATAGCTTTGTCAGTAAATGGGAAACAAAGATCTATAAAGCTGTATGGGAGAAAACTGAAGGAATAGATCAATTCCGTTTTATCCCCAAAAAGTTCAAGACCGAAATCAGAAGTATGATCGCTTCTTTGGTTTATGAACTTGTTAAACAATTCTTCCGTTCGTTTATCCCCTATTTAATTGAAAAATACCAATTAGAAAAATATATTGATCTCGTTAATCAAAAGCTGGATATCGATACTGTTGCCTTCTACTTCCGGAAATATGTCTATAAATATATCATGCTGTTCCTGCTGGCCTTCTACGGCCTGATCGGGATCTTCAATATGATCATTTTCCTGATACTCAGATGAGGATTTAAATGCTGAATGTTAATGATTACCAAAAAATGAAAGCTGATAAAAAACCTATCGTTATGGTGACAGCCTATGACTTTCCCTCCGGAAGGCAGGCTCAGAACGCCGAAGTCGATATTGTCCTTATCGGTGACAGCCTTGGTATGGTTGTTTTGGGTTATGAACATACCATCTATGTGACCATGGAAGATATGATTCACCATTGCAAAGCCACTCGCAGAGGTGCACCCGATATGTTTCTCATCGGTGACCTGCCCTTCAGCAGTTACCATATTTCTCTGCAACAGACCAAAATCAATGCTTTTCGTTTGATCCAGGAAGGCCTTGTCAATGCCGTTAAGCTG
>CAYQPF010000138.1:0-13732 GCA_964419225.1 uncultured Candidatus Cloacimonadota bacterium
CAGATCGTTAAACACATTGGCAATATTGTTGAATAATTGAGAACTCAGATCAGTATTATTATTTTTTTGAGATAATTTTAAGGCTAGGGTAAAGTATTTAAAAGCTTGGTCATATGCACTAAGATTGTAATAAATCGCAGCCAGATTATTATAAAAAAAGTCCAGCATTTTATCTTTTAGCCTGACACAGATTTCAATGCTTTGCTGAGCATAATCAAGTGCTTCCCGGAAATTGCCAAGATTTCTATGTGCCGCACTGAGATCATTATAAAGATACGCCAGTTTTTGTTCTGAATTGCTGTTTTTGAAATACTCCACCAGGATGTTTAAGTATCGAACTGCAGGATTGAATTCCTGGAAATTCATATAGTCCAAAGCAAGAAAATTAATGTATGCATAGTATTGCATTTCTTCATCCAATGTTTGAAGAAGATGAAAGAGTTTTTCGGTAAAATGATCGACAAGTTCATCATTTTCGTTATACAAATGGTAATAACCATGTAAAATGTAAAGATCAGCCAACAGTTGAGGATTGTCATTATAATCAGCATCCTGAAAATGCTCGATAAATAATTCAAGATCATCCGCATTATTTTCCAAAAGTTCCTTGGCTGAGGAAATTCTTTTTATAACTCTGTTTTTGCCTTTTAAGGGGCAGAGTTGAAACTCTTTTATTACTGCAGCTATCATTATAACTCCGTAAGTAATTATTTCAAAAAACAATCCAATAATTATACAATATCTAATATTCTGAGAGATAAAGTCAAGGATTTTTATGAAAACAGTATTAAGACCACTCCAAAAAGTCATTTATCCACTGAAGATACTAAAATAGGTGTCAGGTGCCAGGTGTCAGGAACCAGTAGAGATAAGGATGAGAGAGGGAAGGGGAAAATGAATCTATTATGAGGCAGTTTAGAGCCTTGGATTATTGATCTGAGTTAAATGAAGAAAGATTAGAGTTTTGAAATAATCAAAAAGGGGTTTTTGGACTGGACTCATTAATAATGAAAGAGATAGGTGTATTTTCTCAGATTTTATATTAGGAACACCAAGGGAGGAGAGGGATACGTATTAGTCTTGAGTTATTAGTCGTGAGTCATGAGTCAGTCTTGAGACTTGAATCTTGTGACATTGTACATAAAGATTATGAATAATATTTGAGAAATCAGCCTTAAAATATTAATAATAAGTCTTGACAGTTGAAAAAGTAATTCTTAAAATATCGCGATTATTAGATAAAATAAATTGATCTGTTATATGTTCAAATGTGTGTAATTGTTTGATTGTTATTGGATTAATCTTATTGCAGATGTAATCCGTTTTGTTGAGTTTAATGTTTAAATCATTTTTTTTTAAATGTCAGTTAATTTAGTCTAAAATTGTTTAACATATTTAAAACCATCAGGAGAAATAAATAGCAAGGAGTCAATTATGAAACAGAAGGCATTTTCATTTCATGGATTTTATGTAGTTATGTTCTGGGTGATGTTGTTGGGGATAAGTACATTATCAGCTCAGATCAATATGAACTACAGTTTTCAAACTTCAACAGGCACTTACACCGAGATTACCGGGGGAACTGTATTAGGTTCCAATTCTAACAATGATCAATCTTTCAATGCAAAATCTTTGGGTTATACATTCTATTTTGGAACAGCAGCTTATACCCAGATCAGTATTAACAGTGATGGTTATATTGGAATGGGAGCGAGTGTAGCAAATAGTTACACAGCTCTGAGCAGTGGTCTCAGCAATTATATCATTGCTGCACTGAATTGCGATTTAAAGGCAAAAACAGATGGGGAATTACGTTGGGAAACCATAGGAACTACCCCTAACAGAGAGACAGTTATTCAATGGAAACACTATCAGAGAAATGCCACAGATTATAATTCTGATGATTTAAATTTTCAAATTCGTCTTAAAGAAAGTACAAATGATATTACTTTTTGTTATGGAACCAATACAATTTCAACAGGAGTTGCAGGTAATTATATACAGGTTGGGTTGCGTTATAATAATGCTACTAACTTTATGAACCGAACTACAGCCACAGACTGGTCAGCAACCACAGAAGGCACAGTTAACACAGATGCCTGTGATCTGAATGAAACAGTATATCCTGTTAATGGATTAGTTTTTACATGGGATCACCATTTTAGGTATAGTGTAACAGGAACTGTCCATATGGAATATGATCAATCCCTGATAGAAGGTGGAACTGTTACCTTGTATTCCGGTTCGAGCCTGGTGGAAACTGCTGTCACAAACTCCAGTGGGCAATTTACCTTCCCAAGTGTTATCGCCGGGAATTACTGGTTAATAATGAACTGGCAGCAATACGTGGTCGATGATACTACTGTAGCCATTTTCAGTAATGGGACCCAGTTGACTCTAAATCAAAATCTGTCTCAGAATTTGATTGCCAGAACAACTATTGGAGCAGATTATTCAAGTGATATGACATTTTTAGGAAGTTATAACAACCATATTTACTGGAGATCAAATTATAATCATTATTGGGGTGACGTAAACAGTTATGCAGTAAGCAGGGGAGGGCATCTGGCAGTAATTACCGATTCGTTGGAAAATCGATTTTTAACAAATTCCCTGCAATTACATAATGATGGCAACACCAGATTCTGGTTTGGATACAGGGGTGATGAACAAGGGCCACATTGGGAAAATGGAGAGCCGTTGGTATATACTAATTGGGCTTCGGGACAACCTGATGGTGGAGGATGGCCAAGTGGATATGGGAATTTCGAAATTGGTGGAACCTGGTACGATGACTATTATTATAATTGGTGGCCTTATTTGTTAGAGTTTGATACACCTCTTGGGCAGAATCCTCGGCCTGTTACTCAATTGGATGTTCAGCAGACAAGAAATTTCGGGATTACTTTAAGTTGGGTGAATCCGACCAAGACAGTATCAGGATTATATTTGAATAATACAGGTGAAACAGTCAAAATCAAGCGTGACGGTGTCTTAATAGCGTCCTTTAATAATATCACTCCCGGTGGAGCATTGAACTGGACAGATAACATCATCACCGGTTTAGTACATTATGCCGTTTATGTAGAAAATACATGGGGAATCAGCGATAGTGTTACTTACACACATCAATTTGGTTTACCGGTTCAGGGTGTTGCTCATTTGGAGGGTATGACAGATCATTCAGGGATTAAAGTACTTTTCCAGGCAGATCCGGATTTCCCTGGTGCTGTTACAGATTCAACCTATACGAATTCTGATGGTTTCTATTCCATAAATCTTCAGGGTGGAAGATATGATATTTTTTATACAAAATCAGGTTATTTGTATGACAGATATCTAAATTTTGATTATGAAGCAGACCGGATTTTACCTCAGAGATTTCTGGAGTCAGGTTTTTATGTTATGAGCCTTAATGGCAATGTCAGCGGAACGATTCCAGCAGGATATAAGTGTCTGGTTGAAAGTAATATCACGGTTCCTGCAGATTCAATCCTGACCATAGAGCCAGGAGTAACATTTTACTTTAGTCCCGGAACTAACATGGATGTTTATGGTTACCTTATAGCCAATGGGACTGTCAATCAACCAATCAAATTTTCAGCCAGATTTGAAGAAACCTGGAATTCTGTAATAGTGAGAACAAATTTGTCAGAGATTTCTTATTGTGAATTCAGTAAATCTCTTGGATATGGTCTGCAATTATTAGCAGATATACCTGTTACAAATTGTAAATTTTACAATAATGATTCAGGAATATTTGTTTCAGGAGCCGCACTGTCAAATGCTGTCATATCAAATTGTGATTTTTATGGGAATACACAAAGAGCAATTTATATAGCATCGTATAGTACTGCCAGTTTTTTTGATAATAACATTTATAATAATACCGGTAATAATGAAACAATTCATATTGAAAATTATTGTTTTCTTACTTTTCAGAATAATATCATAAACACCAATTCTGCATCCGGGCATTTATTATATATCACGCATTATAACACCATTTTCATGGATTATAATAATATTCAGCAGAATTATTCCGGCTCATATCTTATCCATTTTGAAACAGGAAATGATCTTCAATTTATTGGAAACAACATTCAGGGTAATAATGGGTCTAATCTGTTTGTAAATGATAATTGGGGAGAATTCAATAATCTGAATATTTCTAATAATGTAATAATTGCTAATGAATGTCGAGGAGGATGGGTTCTTCACAATTACGGCTCGCGTTATACCACTATAGATAAAAACATAATTGCCAACAATAACGGTAATGGTATTTATTTTATACGTATGGGAGCATTTGATAAATATGTTACTAACAACACCATTGTCAACAATTCAGGAAGAGGTTTATACTTTTCAGAATGGTGGGAAGGTTCAGAGGAACTGTATGTCGTGAATAATATCTCAGCATTTAACGGTTCTTATCAAATTGGAATTGATAATTATGATGCTTACAGAGTACATTTCCTTTATAATGATTTTTACTGTACAACTTCGTATTGGTACGATGGTGCTTCAATTCCAAACTTGTTTCTGGATACCCTGAATACTAACATCAACGGCACGGTCTGTGATCCATATAATAATATCAAGCTGAATCCTGAACTTTTTGCTATTTCCAGTGGTAATGTAAATCTGTTAGCAACCAGTCCTTGTATCAATGCCGGGGATCCAACTCTGCTTAATGATCCTGATTACTCCATTTGTGATATTGGAGCCTTATACTTCGATCTGATAGCAAGTCAGCATGCCCAAATTCAGTTACCCAGCTATACCCACAATTTTCAGGCTGTGACAATTGGAAATGTTGCATCCTGGATGTGTCCGATATATAACAGTGGAACAGATCCTCTCATCGTTTCGAGTGTAGAAATGAATGCACCTTTTACTTTACAGCAAAGTACTAGAACCAGCGGTTTAACCCGTTCCGGGAATAACAGAAGATTGAGTATTCCTGTCAGTTTGACAATACAACCTAATCAGACAGGATATTTGACTGTGAATTTTACTCCGACAACGTCAGTTACTTATCTTGATACACTTAAGATTCACAGTAATGCTTTATTGAATCCCGTTGCCAGAGTAAATCTTTTCGGTACAGGCGTACTTGCACCTGATGTTGTCTTAAATATGCCTGCAGAAGATACTGTAAATGTTAATACTGAATTTAGTCTCCCCTTATCTATAACAAATACTTCAGGTTTGAATATTCTTGGATTCAATATGGCAGTGACCTATGATTCTACGAAGTATGAGTATTTGGGCATAACAACAACAGGTTGTTTGACCCAGACTTGGTCTGTGTTTGTTAATCATGGAAATGCCGGAGTGCAGGAAATTCTGTATATCGGTGCATCAGGGGTTACACCTCTTAGTGGTGCAGGTAATCTGATCAAACTCAATTTCAAATCCAAATATGATATAGAGGATGGCACTGTAACTTACTTCACTGTGAATGATGTGATCATGAATGAAGGTGGAATCGATGTACAGAGCTGTTATGGCTCGATTGTGATCAGAAACATCATTTATGGAGATATTGATAATAATCATGCAGTGCAGGCATATGATGCTGCCTTGACTTTGCAATATTCAGTGATGATGGATCCAATCCCTACAATCGACTTAAGACCCTGGATCGATTGGAGATTCCTGAGAGCAGATGTATCTGGAGATGGACATATTTATGCTTATGATGCATCATTGATTTTGCAGTATGTTGTAGGGTTGATCACTGCATTCCCAGTTGAAACTGCCAGAAATTATGAATATGAGAATCCTGAACAACTTTTTGAGATTACGGCAGAAAACGGACTGTTGAATGTTCTGGCAAATGATGCAGCCAGCATCTATTCCTGTAATCTGGAAATACCCATTCTCAATGATCTGACTTTCCAGGAAGTATCATATGGGGAAAATACCCAGGACTGGATTAAAGCATCAAATGTCAGTAATAATGTATTCCACGTAGCTTTAGCCAGAGCTGCAGAGACTGAGGGAGCATATTCATTATTTAATATTCCATTTACTCTAAGCCAGCCTGTAACTATTCCCGTAAAAGTTGTAATCAATGATGATGAAATCATAGTTAATGTTTCTTTCATGCCATTGGGCAATTCAGATGTAACTTTGCCCAAGGTCAATTCCGTTAGTCAAAATTATCCTAATCCTTTCAATCCTGATACCCATATCAATCTTGCATTAAAATCAGATGCCAGTGTCAGTGTTTATATATACAATGTCAAAGGTCAAAAAGTTAAAACTCTGCAGAAGGGGAGTTTGAAAGCCGGCTATCATACATTAACCTGGAATGGTAAGGATGATCAGGGTAAAAATGTTTCCTCGGGTATTTATTTCTATCGTACAGAAATAGGGAATAATTTTAAGAAAACCTATAAAATGCTGATGATGAAATAATCCGAGGTTAAAATGAAAACAAAAGGATTAATTACAGCATTGCTACTCATAATAAGTATGGGTATCTATGCCACAAATACTGATATCCAGTTGACCTTGCCAGATATCACGGTCACATATGGGGAAGAGATAGTTGTGCCTGTAACAACTACTTCTTTGACAGGCATGAACATAACTGCCTGGCAATTCAATGTGATCTATGATAAGAGCAAGTATCTTCTGAATCAAATAACAACACAGAACACTCTTTCTGCAAATGGGATGGCTATCCTGAATCAAATTGATGCAGGAACAGCAATAGCTGTCATCTTTACTCAGCCTATGGCAGGAAGCGGAGTACTCATAAAACTGAACTTTACCTGTCTGACTCCGGGGTCAAGTACTCTCAGTCTGGCAGATGTGATCTTTAACTCCACTACATATCCTCAAACAGATACGGGTAGTATAAACACGATCAGTGCCCCTGTGAATGGTATCATCTCGATGCCGGAAATAACTGCAGAACGTAGTGAAACAATTCTTATCCCCGTTTCTGTACAGAATGTAGCAGGGATGAACTGTATCAGCTATCAATTCAATTTAAACTATAACAGTGCTTCCATAACTTATACCGGATATTCAACTACAGGAACTCTCTCCAGCGGTTGGGTGATCACACCGTATAATAATGCCGGACTTTTGAGTTTAGCCGGTATTTCTTCCACTCCTTTAACTTCTGACGGAATCCTGCTCTATTTGCAGTTCCAGATCAACAGCACCACAACCCAGTCTTCGCTCCTGACTTTGAGTAATGTGGTCATGAATACTATCAATAATATCACAGTTAATAACGGCCGGGTTGATCTTCTGGAGTTAAAAAATCTTGCACTGGGAACTACAGACCCTCTTACACATGTAGTTGAAACAAATTTCCCCTTTAGCTGGACATATTACACTAATTTGAGTGGAACTTGTCAGACTATTCTGGAAATTGGGACTGATAATAACTGGACTACTGCAGAGATTTATTCCTCAGGTTGGGTGAATAATATGTCCAACACCAGTATCAGCAATCTGGCTGACGGACAGGAGTTTTATGTGCGAGCTTGTGCCAGGGTCGGTACCAAGATGGGAACCTGGAAGTATATGAGCTTTCATACCAATATGCTGCCTGCAACTCCTGCTATAACAGCTCCTGTCAGTAATCAGCTGGTGACTCTGCAGAATTATAATATTATTGCCACAAACAGAACTGATACTGACGGAGATGCTTTGACTTGGACCTGCGAACTATCGAGTGGTCATGGTACTCAGACCTTTACTTCAACCACGAATACGATTGCTGTTACACTCTATGATAATGAGAATTATACAGCTAAAGTAAAGATCAGTGACGGTTATGAAATAAGTAGTTGGAGTACCACGGTCAGTTTCAGAGTAAATCATACTAACGATACTCCGACAGTTGTTTCAACATTCAGCAACATATCTTTCAATGAGGATACCAATTATTCAGGATTAGCTTTGGCTTCTCATTTCACAGATCTGGATCTGCCTTTTGGTGATCACTTGACCTATACCTGCACCCAAATGACCGGAGCTACAGCAACAATAGCATCGAATTCCCTGAGTATCACACCAAATCTTAACTGGAATGGAACCGGGCAAATCACCATCAGGGCTACCGATGATCTGGGAGCTTACGTCACATCACCGATCAATGTTACTATAAATCCGGTAAATGATGCACCTGTAGTCGCTAATCCTATTTCTAATTTCAATTTCAATGAAGATACAACGAACAACAGTATCAATCTGACTACAGTTTTCAGTGATGTGGACAATACTACTTTGACATATACCTATAGTGGGAATAGTCATATCGGAGTTGGTATTGCTTCAGGCATTGTAACACTAACCCCTCAGTCCAATTGGAATGGAGCCGAAACGATCACTTTCCGGGGAACAGATGCCGGTGCCTTATTCGCTTCAACCTCTGTAACAGTTACTATAAATTCGGTAAATGATGCACCCAGAGCAACAAATGTGAGTATTGCCGGAACACCCAGAATTGGAAATATCTTAACTGGCGTTTATACTTTTAATGATGTTGATGGAACTCAGGGGACTTCAACCTTCAAATGGTACAGAATTATTGGAGCAAATCAAACTGTTATTGCCGGAGCAGTTTCTCTCACATATTCAATAACAGCAGCTGATGTGGGAAACTATCTCAAATTTGAAGTAATTCCCAAAGATAATTTAGGATTAGCAGGAACTGCAGTTAGAAGCAGTAGCTATGGTGTCATCCAGCCTTTTCTGGCTCCTGAAAATCTGACAGCAGTGCAGGTTTCTTCATACATTGATCTTAATTGGAGCATCCAGAATAATGATACTGCATTAGTTGGTTTCAATATTTACCGAAACTCAATTCTGCTCAATCCAACTCCGATTACTGCTTTAACATATCAGGATAATAGTGTCAATGAAGGTTCAAATTATCAATATACCGTTAAAGCTGTGTATGTAAATCCCAACGGAGAATCTGCAGCATCAAATGCCGTCAGTGTTTATGTACCTTTTACATTTGCTCCGACACCTGCTAATTTTAGAATAGAATTGTCGGGAGGATTGCCTGTTCTCGTTTGGGATGCTGTGGCCTATGCTTCTGAATATAAGATCTATGCTTCCGATGATCCGGAACTTGTTTTCTCCAGCTGGACATTGGTCACAACGCTTCCTTCGACACAATCGCAATATACCGTAACGATTCCTGTTGGACTAAAATTCTATAAAGTAACTGCTATTCGATAAGCAGCAAAATAGTCAGTAGGGGCAAATAATCATTTGCCCCTTTTTTTTGTAGTTTCAACTCAAAATCTAATAAATTATATTGACATTCCAACTTAGTGAATATTTTATTTTATCTTAAATATTGAGGAGGGAAGATGAATAGTTTTACGAATTCACTGTCATTTAGATTACGTCTGATTTGGACTATTTTAATGATCATCGGTTTAGCGGTTGTACTTATTATTATACCGGATAACAGAATAAGTATGACCGTCATTTTTGCTATCTTGTTTATAGCCGGATTTGTCATGGTAAATGTTGTTAAAAAAGCTATTAATGCTGAATTTCTCCAACTCGGTGATGAACTGGATCTAAAATACCAGGAATTAAAGAAAAATTATGAAAATAAATCCAACTATAGGGATCTATCTGACGAAAGAAAGATGGTTCATGATAAAGTTGATCTGATCATGGAATTATCTAAAGATAAATTTAAATGGTATGAGGAAATACTCGATGCCATTCCTTTCCCTTTATCAGTTACCGATATGGATATGAACTGGACTTTGATCAATAAGCCTGTTGAACAATTACTCGGAGTTAAAAGAGGTTCAGTTGTTGGTAAACAATGCCATAACTGGAATGCCAATATTTGTAAAACCAAAGATTGCGGAATTAACAAGTTGAGAAACAATCAACCCAGAACTTTCTTTGATCAAATGGGAATGAGTTTCCAGGTGGACACATCTTATCTGTACAATCGTAAAGGAGAAAAAGTCGGTCATGTGGAAGTTGTTCAGGATGTTTCTGTTTTAAAGAAGGATAAAGATTATAGTCTTAGAGAATTAGATTCCGTACTCGCTGTCTTAAACAGCATCTCACAGGGCGATTTAACAAGCAGATATACCCCTGGCTCTGCAGATAAATTCAGTCAGGACGGCTATAAGGTTTTTTCATCACTAAGCAGCTCTCTCAACATGGCTATATCCCATTTAGGGGAAACTTTAAGGAATGTTCAGGACAATATGTTAACCTTGAACTATACTTCGGAATCTTTGACGAAGCAATCCGTTTCTATGACCCGAAATACCGATGATATGACCGAACAATCTTCCATGGTTGCAGCTTCAACAGAACAAATCTCGGCAAATGTGAACACTTTGATATCCGCAGCAAATGAAATGAGTAATGCCGTCGGTTCTGTAGCTACAGCGATCGAGGAAATGAGCTCCACCCTGAATGACCTGTCCAAAAATACTCAACAATCCAATCAGATCACTCAAAAAGCAAATAGTAAAGCCAGCGGTACAGGCGAAGTGATGAAACAGCTCAATACTTCTGCCAACGAAATCGGCAAGATTGTCAAAGTTATCAATGATATTGCTGATCAAACCAATATGCTTGCCCTGAATGCTACCATCGAAGCAGCCAGTGCCGGTGAAGCAGGTAAAGGTTTTGCTGTTGTGGCTAATGAAGTAAAAGAACTCGCTAAACAAACATCTGAAGCTACTAATAAGATTGCCAATCAGATCCAGGATATCCAGAAAGTAACTAAAGATGCTGTAGCCTCTATAGATGAGATCATCAATGTGATTTCTGAATTGAATCAAATCAGCGGAGTAATCGCTTCAAGCCTCGAAGAACAATCAATCACTACTAATGAGATCACCAGAAATATTCTGTCTGCCAACAGGGTTGTCCAGACAGTTAATCAGAATGTAAAAGAATCCTCTCTGGGTTTGAATGAAATAGCCCGGAATATTCAGGTTGTAAATGGATCAGCCCAGGATGTAGCCAGAGGTTCTTCGGAAATTAAAAATGGATCAATAACTTTGGCTGATATGGCCAAAGGTTTGACCCAGGCTCTCAAAAAATTCCGCTTGTAATATCAGAAAATCTACTTAAATTTAAAGGGCAGATTTTCTATCTGCCCTTTAGCTTCTTAATAGCTCCCTTGTAGCTAGTTTATTTTTACAGTCCTTCCAACTTACTGAAGAAAAGAATTGCGTTTGTCTATATAGTCTAACCTTTTTTTAACTAATCTCAAAAAAACAGAGTTTATTGTTTGACAATCAAAGATACTGTTATAATAATTGTAAATGATTTATGTTATTAAAAAAATTTATTGTCTTGGAGGTTGAATGTTCCGTAAACTTTTACTGATAATTGCCATATGCACAATAATATCCATCCAGCTCTTTGCCGGAGGAACCGGGAAATTGAAAGGTACTGTAAAAGATGAAGATGGAAAACCTCTAAGATTTGCTAAGGTCATTCTCAAAGACACAAAATTCAAATGCCAAACCGAAGCTAATGGCACGTTTACTCTGTCAAAAATTCCAGCAGGAAAATATAGTTTACAAATACAATATATGAATTATGCTCCCTATGAAGAAGACAGTATTAAAATCGAGACCGGTAAAACTGTAATCCGAACTATACTTCTTAAGGTCTGTCATACAAGATCACTATCTTCAGAGCAAATACAAGAAATTTCTGTAGATGATTTGCTAGGAGTAATACCAGTACAATCACATCACAATTATGTTATATATCATGTACGCGGTGGAAAGCCTGTGAAGGTAATATTCAGTGCTGACGATGTGTCTGTTACGGATCCTATTGATGGTGGTGGTGCATTATCTGTAGATCTTAATGCAGTAGCTGACATGAAGGTTATGACCGGTGGCTTTACTGCTGAATATGGTAATGCTCCGTCAGGTATGATTTCCTTCCCATCCGGTAATAGACCATCAAGCCTGGCTTCCCATACTGAAAAACTTGATGATAGCCACTTTTCACACCATCCTCGACATATCAGATATTATTACCCTCCCCTTTATAATACAGAAGATTATAAAGCTATCAATCCCTATCCATTTATCTATGCTTTCACAGAACCCTTATCCACCTTTTCTATAGATGTTGATACTGCGACCTATAGTAATGTCAGAAGAATGCTAAATGAAAATCAAATGCCTGAACCTTCATATGTTAGAATTGAAGAAATGCTCAATTATTTCAAATACGATTATCCAGAACCAGAAAATAATTTGCCTTTTTCTGTTTTCCAAGAGCTGGGAGTTTGTCCCTGGAATACAGATCATGAGATCCTGCAGATAGGATTAAAGGGCAAAACCCTTAGCTATGATGCTGCGCCTCCTGCAAATTTAGTCTTTTTATTGGATGTTTCAGGATCAATGAGTGATGATAATAAATTACCTTTAGTTAAACAAGCCATGAAAATGCTGGTTAACCAAATGAGACCGCATGACAAAATCGGTATTGTAACCTATTCTTCTAGAGCCGGGGTAATGCTGAATTCCACACCTGTATCCCAGGAAAATACGATCCTTCAGGTTATAGATGAATTATACGCTGGTGGAAGTACTGCCGGTGGAGCTGGTTTAAAATTAGCTTACGATCTTGCTGAAGATAACTTTTCCAAAGAAAAGAATAACAGAATTATCTTGTGTACTGATGGAGATTTTAATGTCGGTGCTCAATCTGATGATGATATGGAAAGTCTCATCACAGAAAAACGGGAAAAAGGGGTATTCATTTCGGTTTTGGGTTTTGGAATGGGAAACATCAAAGACAGTAAAATGGAAATCATTGCAGATAAAGGAAACGGAAATTATTACTATATCAATGATTTGATTGAAGCTAAAAGAGTATTGGTTAATGAAATGAGTGGAACCCTGAACACAATTGCCAAGGATGTGAAGATTCAGATAGAATTTAATCCGGCAAAAGTCAGAGCCTATAGATTAATCGGCTATGAAAACAGAGCCTTGAAAAATGAAGATTTCAAGAATGATAAAATTGATGCCGGTGAAATGGGTGCCGGACAAACTGTTACCGTACTTTATGAAATCGTAAAAAATAATTCCAAAGAATTAGATCCGGGAGAGGAAGAACTTAAGTATCAGAAAATAGAATACAGCAAAGAAGCACTGGAATCAAATGAACTGATTACTCTGAAATTCCGTTATAAAGATCCTCATGGTAATGAGAGTAAGTTAATTTCGACAGTTGTTAAAGATACAAATATTGAATCTAACAGTACTGATTTCCAGTTTGCCTGTTCTGTTGCCGGATTCGGGATGCTGCTCCAGAAAAGTAAATTCAGAGAGGATCTAAATTGGAAGGATGTTTACGAAATGGCCAGAAAATCCCTGGGTAAAGATGCAGATGGCTACCGTAAAGAATTTATATCTTTGGTGAAAAAAGCTGCTTTTGTGAGTAATCACATTGAATATCGAACGGAAGGAATGAAAAGAATAAATAAATAATTTTGGAGGATATATGTTAAAAAGAACTTTGTTATTCGCTATCTTAATTCTGGCCATATTTGCCCAGCTCTTTGCCGGAACTACCGGAAAATTAGCAGGAAGGATAAAAGATTCAAATGGTAATCCGATCGGGTGGGCCAATGTGATGTTTAAGGGGACACAAATAGGTACCCAGACAAAACAAAACGGCTCATTCATTATTATAAATATACCACCAGGAAAATACTCTTTACAAG
>CAYQPF010000139.1:0-13565 GCA_964419225.1 uncultured Candidatus Cloacimonadota bacterium
TTTTCTCAAAACGATGGATGTGTCTTTTTGGGGAGAGTACTTTCTGATACAACCAGTTTTTCCAAGGTTCCTGTAGAGCGTAATTGTCCTCTTAAGTTACCATCAATTTTTGAGTCAGAAAACCTTCTGGAGATACGATTTTATGCGACCTTCCCTTGGAACGATCCGGACAGATATCCGTTAAATGCGTATGTTGTTATATCGTTTAACAAAAAGTGGGAGGTAAAGAATTATTTTTACGAATATTATAACGACACTTTAAGGTTTTCTCAACAGCAATGGAGAAGAAGTGGCAGCCATGGAGTTAAATTAAAGGATATGAAGCGACAGTTTATTTGTGAGGATGTTACAGACAAAATAAATACTGACTCATTAGTTAATCATTTGGGTTTGCTGGGTTTGCTTGCAATATCCAAAGAGGATAACGAGCATCAATATTGGTTGTATACAGAAAAAAACACACTGTTAGATGTGTGGGGAGTAATGGATGCTGGGGCTTTTGCTATTGAATACAAGGTAGGTGACAAGTTTAGAAAATTTAGTTGTGATATGGGTAGCAGCATTAAACTTGAAGAAATTGGAAATATTTTTTTCAAAGTTTATATGATAAACTCTTATAAAAAAGTTAAACTAGTAGGAGATTAGATCAATACCTTGTTCCGGATCGTCAATCTCTTCCAAACGCTCGCGGGCAACCTGGGCCAACCATACTTTAAAGGGTTCTGCTTTTGGTGATGGGATTGACTGGATGAGGTGAAAGAGTTGCTCTACATATGCAACATCGGTCATGCGCATTTTCCCTTCGGCAACTTGCATCTTCAAACCGTGACAATCCGTCACGGTTTCATTACCTTCTTATTTAAGTCGTTGTTTTAATTTTCTCCAATAAGCAGAATAGTCTTCATTTTCGGTCAATACCTCAATAACATCAATTATAGAGATATACCATTTTTCTACATCACTATCCCATACAGAAGGTGATCAGCCCTATGCTTTCATGGCCAAACGCTGAATAGCAATAGTTTACGTAAAACCGCTAATTTTATCAACACTTTGATAATTAGACATATGCCATGAAAGCATAGGGCTGATGTTCTTTTAATTGCAATTTATATAAAAAAAAATTGTCTTTTGACTAACGATTTTTAGGGTATTTGGTGTTATATAAAGGGATGCACTTTTTACACCTAGTTATAAATGAGCTTAAATCTTATTATTTACCGATGAAATGATAAAATATTCAATCCCTAATATTAATTACCTGGTTACTGTTGTCGCTATTGTATTTGCCAGTCTTTTACCTGTAGGTTTCTCCGGACAGACGGAGTCTCAAACAAGGAATATCTCTGGGAGGGTTTTTGACGAAAACGGGAAACCTTTTCCCTATGTGTCAGTAATTTCCAGTGCAGATTCTGTTAGATTAAAGCCGCTTACCGGGAATCTCTCCGGTGCAGATGGTAGTTTTGTCTTAAAGATTCCTATGAAGGAGTATCTGTTTATATCGTTCTCCTTTCTGGGATACGAGACAAAAACTATAAAACTAACGAACAGCATGACCGATGTTGGAGATATTTATATGAACTTAAAACCAACTGAGCTGTCGGAAGTGGTAGTCAGGCCAATAATTGAGATCTATCCGGATGAAATAATCTACAATATAACATCTGATCCCGAGCGGAAAACATCAAATATGCTGGATATCTTTTCAAAAATTCCCGGAATTCTGACAGGAGGATTGACCGAAGATATCTCTTTAGCAGATAATAGAAAGTTTATTGTTCTAAGAAATGGCAGGAGAGATGCACTCTTTACATTCAAGCACATGAAATTCAGAGATGTAATTAATAAACTGCCGGCAATGGGTTTTACTCAGATAAAAATACTATTTAATCCACCGCTAAAGTATGCTAAAGAATTTGATGTTGTGATTGACGTTATAACCGATAAAAGCCAGAGACTTTACGGAGCAGCGGCATCTCCGTATACAACCTATGAAATCTCCTTTAATAAAATTGAAACAGCTTCGGGATTTGTCTCAAGTTTTGACAAAATAAGAATCTCGGGAAGTATCGGTTATTCCAGTGAAAAGAGTCCTTTATATTATTACAAAAAAATTAATTATCTCAATGAGGATAGACAAAATGAGATTAACTCAACTACTGTAAGTGGTAAAAACCCCCTGAAAGCTGAGCTGAATACCAGTTTAGACATCTCAAAGAATCAGTTTATAAACCTTTCGTTTAATGCAAGCTGGCAAAAATCGTTTTCAAATTCGAGCTCCGATATACATAATAGTGTAGGAGGAATTACAACAGATTCATTTTATGAATCGGAGAGAAGGAGAGTCTCTCCAGATCTATCTACCACATTAACATATAATTATGATTTTGGAAAACAGAAGAACAAGACATTTATTGCCTCTTATTTGTACACCATATCTCCGTGGAGAGAAGAGTATAATCATAGGAACAAGGATGAAAACGGAGATAATACAAATACTGAACAAGATATCTCTGAAAGCATTGATTATAACCATAAGCTGGATCTGTTTTTTAATCATAATTCAAAAAATCTCAGATTTAATTTGAATGGAGGGTTTCTCAACAAAGGGTACAATACTGTCACATACGAAAATCAAACACTTTCTTCAGAAACAACCATAAAGCATACCATAGCAGACTTAAGTTCAAATATTAATTATGCTCTTAACAACAAAATGACTTTAAGTGGTACCTGCTATTTAAACTATCAGATAAATGATGAAAGATCTGAGATTGTTAACGGAGACGAGAGTGTATTATTGACAAAGAATCCATTTTCCTATTCAGGGTCGGTAAATTTGAGCTATTTGCTGAACAAAAAAAACATTAAAAGTTTTACAATTGGTTATAACTTATCACAAAACAGACCTGCTTTTGCCCAGTTATCAAACTACAGATCAAAAAGCGATCCTTATGGTGTCTCTACCGGGAACTATAATCTAAAACCTGAAAATCTAAATACACTTTTACTTTCTTTTAAATTTAAAAATGGTACAAACTATATTCTGTCATACATATTCTCGAACAATAAAATAGAGACAATATACAGGAATGAAAATGGAGTTATGACAAAATCGTTAGAAAATAGCGGTTCATTCAAATCTTTAAAAATTTCTACAGTATTGGCTTATTTTAAACAGGGGAAATACAGAGCTAATGGAAATATCTCTGCAGGTTTTTCGGACACTAAATCACGTACGAACCTTTCTAAGAAGCGGATAGCATTTACAGTTACCGGCAGCACATCATATTTCATATCTAAAACATTTGGTATTCACTGTAGTGTTTTAGTGGATAAATATTTTGACTGGGGATATTACTGTAATTCCAGAAATATGCCCATAAATGCCAATCTTGGTATTATATACGGAAAAATGAAAGGGAAATCTCCGGTTTGGACTTTTGAGACATCTGTAAATATTTTCAATTTTGGAAGGAGTAAATATACAAGCAATATAAAAGAAACCAATTTTGAATATTTTGAGGAAAACACTTCTCAATTCAGAATTCCGGTGGGGTTAAAATTTAGATTTCATATAGGACATTTTGAAGTTAGTCCAAGGACAACAAATCAAAAAGCATCAGTAAGAGGGTATTCTATGTAACAACTACAAATTCAAACAATTATAATCTTTAAAAATCAATCGATATGAAAAAGAAATTAAATAAAACAAAAATTATCATGATTTTTTCATTCATGCTATTTTTAAGTTCATTTACACTGACTGAAGACCCTCCTACAATTGTTGCACAAGGATATACTCACGATTATAAAGGTCTTTTGTGGGAAACAATAATTCCAAATAAATATAGACTTGTGACGGTCTATTCAAATGAAAGCCAACAAATAGAATACTTTTTTTGTGCCCAGGGTTTTTATTTTTCATGCTTAACTGATCAATGCTTGTATCCAGATAATTCATTAATGTGCCCTTGCCCAAAAGATGAAAGTAATATAGAAAAACCTTAATTAAATAAGAATGAATTTGTAGTTGTTTTAATTGGACCATTTTATAAATCTAAATTTTAAAAAGGATGAAAAAAATAATAATGTTAGTAATATTAAGTATAACACTTATTGTGATGTTTTTTATAATTTCTAAAAACTTCTTATCAAAATCATCTGATCATATAAAGAAAAAAGATGTAATTAAAAGTGAAATTTTGACTGAGTTGATAATTAACAGAATAAAGAATACTAATAAGAGCTCTATAATTGTAGTAGGCATAAGCGACTGTGATATGTGCAGACAGCTCATTCAAAAGTTAAACAAAGATTCAGAACTCCCTTTTTTTTATTTTAATATTAAATATGCAAATAATATTGATTTACAAGAGTGTTTTGACATTAAAGGGTTTCCAACTTCTTTTATTTTTAACAAAAACTTAGAAGTAATTGGTAAAATAGATGGGATGAAAAATTTTAAAATAATCAGAGATTCTATTCTTAACGGAAATATAAAAATAGTCAACTATAATAATGATATTTTGAACTCCAATTTTCAAGCGTTACTTGCATTAAGAGATAATGATATCAGTAAAGCTTTTGAGATATCGAATTTGGTTCCGGAGGCTTCTAAAACCATCTTCAACAATTACATAAGCTATAAATACTATTTGGATAAAAAGACTCAGGATTCAACATATTTGTACAAAAATAAAATTATAAGAGATGCCCGGGGAGTTAATATTCATGTTTATAACAGAATTTTAAATGAGTTAGGGATCTTAAAGTTTGACTGACCAATATTTCTACGGGTAGTTTTTATCCGATTGATTTGAACACATAAGAGCCTTATAAACAAGCGGTATAATGGCTCAAATAACTAAAGGATGAGAGAATAAGATTAAATTTCTAATTAAAATCAAATGCCAATGAAAAAATTAAATTTATTATTAATCGTGTTAATATGCTCTCTAGGAAGTGCATATGCTCAATTTCCGGGATCCAGAGATGTTCCAATTGAGGAAACTGCAAGAGATCGTATTGTATCTAATTTAAAAAGTATAGAAGGCTTAACAGAGATTCAGATCAATAAATTGGTAGAAATAGATCTGAAGATAGATAAGGAGCTCCCTTTTCTTACTACTTTTTTTACTGACAATAAAAAGTGGAGAGAAAGATTGGATAGGGTTGGAGTAATGAAGGAGATACTCTATAAAGATGTATTGACACCTAAACAAATGGAGGAATTTTCCAAACTTCTTAAAGAATGGAAGGAGCGCCGGGATTCAAAATCAAAGAATAAAAAATAAACTTTTAAAATGTGAGAAGGTTTATAACTATAGTTTTGTGTTTTTTCGTAACGTTTTCCGCTCATGCGCAGAACAAGAATGAGGGTCGGAACTCAATAAGGATGATTCTGATCGATAGTATTGACAATCAGCCGATCAATAATGCTGTTGTTAAGGTCTTTGTCAATGGCAACACTGAGTCGCCATATTACGGGATCTCCGACAGCAAAGGTTATGTTGAGATAACCAGGCTGAATAAAGGTAAATATGTTGCAATAATCGAACATATGGGCTATTCTCCTCTGTTAATTGATATTCCGGACGGACAGAACCGAGTTGTCGATCTTGGCAAAGTAATATTAAAACAAAAAATCATTGCCATAGATGGGGCCGTTGTCGTAGCTGAGGGTTCAATTGTGCAGAAAGGCGATACGACGGAATATAATGCGAAGTTTTTTAATCCCGCACCCAACGACTACCTCAAGGATTTGCTCAGGAAGATGCCCGGATTGGAGTTGTCCGGGGGAGATGTTTATTTTAAAGGGGAAAAGGTTCAGACACTGACGGTAGAAAACCGGCCATTCTTCGCATCTGATAAAACTGTAGCACTGGACAACCTGCCTGCCTATGCCGTAAAAAAAGTAAGTGTCTTCAAACGAAAAAAACAGTTCTTAGGTGGGATAGAAAATAATATCGATGCACCCATTCAGTTGAATATCGTGCTTAAAGATGACATGAAAGTTGGCTGGATCGGCAACGTGACACCAGGGTATGGTAGCAAGGACAGATATCTGGTCAAGGGTTTTGTCGGACGATTTGATAAAAAAGCCACAACAGCAGTCATTGGTTCTGCAAATAACACATCCAGGGATGCAGGCCCGGGGACAACATACAACATGGGCATGCCCCAGTCGCCACAGAGTCCGGGAGAGTATGAGGGAGAGATCGAGACAATATTAGCCGGTGCCGATTATGCCAAATCAACCGCCGGGTCAATGAACAGTATTTATGCAAATTCGACTTACCGATACTCTAACACCCTTCTTGAAAAGTCAACAAAACGTGAAACAACATTGCCGGAAGGTTTCAGTACATACATTTCTGAAAATCTGTCTAATACCAGAAGCGATGCTTTTACTTCCACTTTTTCTAAAATCCACACAACACAACGAGGTGCAGACAAAGCAAATTTCTATATCCAATTCAATCCTGTGATTTCTTATAACTCAGCTAAATCTGATACCCGGATGACTTCTGCCTCTTATATGTCCGAAAACGAACAAAATCATACAAGCAGCGAATCATTGAATAATGGCGAAAGCAGAAATCTTATGATTAACGCACCACTGACAATAAATAGGAATAAAAGAGATAAATCAAAATTCTACTTCAGTGAAGCAACCTTGTCCCTTAACAATAACAACATTAATTCCGATTATTTCATCAAGTCATCGACTCGGATGTCCAACGACGAGGTGTCGCACTCCGACCAGAGAAGGATCGAAAAAAACAATCGTATGAATATCAACACCAGTCTCTATTTTGCTTTTTTGGTGAAAGAGCTAACATTGTCTTATAACTTCAGTTATCTAACTTCGACCTCCGATATCAAAACGTTTAATTACGACAGCGATCTTGGCAAGTATGTCAATCAGGATGAAGGCAGTAGCGGATATATAGAAAATCAGATTATCGATAACAGTATTACCCTGAAATATACATTACTGCTGAAAAAAAGACGGAGTGAATATTTGATTATTTCTGCCGAATTGAAGCCAACCCTAAACCGTGTCGATACAAAAGAATTCTCGGGTCAGTATTTAAAATGGGACATTATTCCCACAATCCGCTATTCTTATTACAATTTTCAGGCAATTTATTCGGCAAGAAGCAATTATCCGTCGCTCACGCAACTGCATCAGATAGTGAATAACAATAACCCGTTATTTATCAGGACCGGAAACCCAAACCTGCGTTCTGAATATATCCACACACTAAGTGTAGGCAAACGTGGCGGAGTGGGCTTCTATGATTTTGACCTCTCGTTGACACAAAATAAAATTATAGAAAAACGCACAATCGACGAGCTCGGTATAACATACACTGTGCCCGTAAACAAAGGACCGACATTTTATGCGAACTCTAGATTTTCCCTTATGCAGGTTAAATTAACAAGAAGGATAGGATTCTCCGGGAGCCTCGGCGCTGCATACAACAGAGGTTTCGGGTATATCAATAATGAGGAATATGCGTCAAACAGCGTCACTCCGAACGGATCTTTGGGGCTTTGGTACAAATCCACTTTTTTCGAAGCGGGATTACGATTAAATGCCAGATACTCTAATTCATGGTTTTCAGTAAATAAAGTTAAGGATCGGTCAACCTGGATAAACATATTGACAGCAAATATGAAATGGGCTTTACCTTATGGATTTAATCTGATTTCTGACTACAACCACTTTTTTTATAGCGGTTTTAGTTACAACAACGACCCTGCAAGAATATGGAATGCGGAGCTTTGTAAATCAATACTAAAGGACAAGATTATTTTAAGTGTGAAAGCATATGATATGTTGAATCAAACTAAAAATAAGAAGATTATTTATGCAGACAACTTTGTTCAGGAGGAGAGTTACAACATAATAGGCAGATACGTCATGTTCAGTTTAAGTACCAAATTCGGAAAATTTGGGAAATAATCAGCCCTATGCTTTCATGGACAAATGCTGAAAATCAGCTCTTTACACAAAATAGAAATTGCTGCCAATGCCCAGATAATTAGATATATACCATGAAAGCATAGGGCTGATGTTACAGAGTTACATGCACTTTTTACAACTAATTATAAACAAGCTTAATAAATTATATTATGAAGACAATTTTTTTTACTATTTTGACTTTTGTGTTATCTTCTTTAAATTCATTTTCGCAAGAAAACGATTCGAAAATTGTTCAACAATATCAACGGATTTATCAACCAGATAGTCTTCTGACTAAATCGGATTTAGAGCTCAAATATAAACTTTATGATCTTATTGTAGAGAACATACTCTTCGACGGTAAAAAGGTTTATACCAATCTAAAAGAGAGTGATTTTAAGAATATTAATTTGCCTGTTTATTACTATCACGATTTCATAAAAAATCTTGATGAAATCAATCAGTTTATCGGAAAGAGTAAAAACTTCAATTCTAAGGAAATGCAAGAAAGTGTTTCTGAATTAAGACAGCAATATATGAAAGTACAAAAAGATACTAAAAAGGAGATTTTGACACTACCATGTAAATCATTTTCTCAAAATTCAAATCCGGTAGATAACAAGGCTGAAATTAATAATAGAATATTTCTTCCAGATAGTTTGTTGACTAAAGATGAACTTAAACTAAAATATTTATCAGGAGACTTGGTCTTTGAAAATCTGTATTTAGATGGAAATACTATTTGTACAAGATTAACTGAAAATGATTTTGTTAAGAATAACATACCTGTATATTATTATCAGGTACTTATCCAAAACATTAAAGATGTTAACGAGTATAATATCAAGAATAAAATTAACAGGGAGAGTATATCCAAGCTCATGAACGATGCTAAAACGCAATATTTAAAGAACAAACCAAAATTGTAAATAGCAGCAACCTGTGTAAACTCATCAACTAAAAAGAGGTGTTCAGAAGGTAAGTTTTGACACCTCGTTTTTTAGCTCTGGACAGTGCCTAATCAATAACTGATGGAATAGACTGGATGAGGCGGAAGAGTTGCTCAACATTCGCTAAATCTTTGTCTTTTGCGTAATCCGGATAATCAGCGATAAAACATAAATCAAACCCCCGTAAATAATAGGAACCAGCGCTACTTTTAACCCACCGGCTAGAACAGAGGAAGATATATCACCTGCTATCTGAATAGCGTCAAAAGCATAATACAGACCTGTAAGTTGGCTCATAATTCCGGTCATCAGCGCTATCAGACCGATCTCTTTTACCCAGGCGGGAGCTTTCCAAGCGGCAACAAGCAGGAAAATCAGTTCAATTGTGAGGATACTCATAAAGAGAGGACCTCCCATGTAAAATAATTTAATCATAATATTGGTTTTAAATGTTTCTGCAAAATTAGCTCATAATCTCCTTTTTGCTTAAGTAAAAACCTGTTCAGGACATGTCAAATCCCCCTATTGAGCTTTGAGGGTCAAATATTTATTTAGTTATGCCGGAAGAATACCTAATTTTACTGTATGAAAAAGTATTTCAGTTTAATATACTGGTCGCTCGTAACATTGGTCATGAGTGGAATTCTTGTAAGTATACTAAACTCATTTTCCTATGCTCTTTTATTGTCAGTAATGTTTTTGCCGGGAGCTTTGTTTGCAAAGTATTTCTTAAAGGATCTCTCATTTAAGGACCGGACGAAAGGGGTGCTGAATTCATTGTATCTGGCGTTATCTACACTATTCATAGAATATCTTGGAATATTTCTCGCTTATTGGTATTTGGAGAAATCGGGTCCCCATGATTGCCCCGATATTATTATCAATCCAATATTTATCTGGGTTCTGCTTGTCTCCTTTATTTCTATTGAAAAGATTATTGCGATGAAATTGTTCACATCGGAATATGAGGAGAAGTTTATCGAATTTATATCTGAGCGAAAAAGGATATCAATTGAAATTGATTCCATAACATATGTAGAGTCAAAAGACGATGAGGTATGGATAAGAACAACCACAGGAACGTCCTACAGGACAAAAATGAAGATTTCTCAATGGGAAGATGTCTTGGATCATCGCTTTATTAGGGTACACCGATCATTTCTGCTAAATAGAAAACATATAACTGCATACAACTCTTCAATAGTGAATATTGGAGAAAAATCAATTGAAATATCAAGAAAGTACAGGGATATGGTTAAAGAAAAACTTTCTTAACTCATCTTGGCTTCTGGATAACCCGTATAATCAGCGATAGCAGATAAATGAGACTTCCGTAGATAATAGGGATCAGAGCTACTTTCATGCCGCTAATGAATACTACGGTTGATATGTCCCCTGCCAGCTCAATCGCGCCGAACCCTTGATACATACCAGTCATAACACTCACAAGACCGGTCATCAACGCAATCAACCCAACCTCTTTTACGCGGGAAGGGAATTTCCATGCGGCAAGAATCAAAATAATCAGCTCAACTGATAGTACAGACATAGATAATGTCCCACCGGCTATAAATAATTTTACCATGACAAAATATTTGTTTATATGATTTCCATAAATTTATGAAGAATCAGACGAATTCCAATAAAAAAGATATATTGATAAATAATTACCCTTTTGTTAGGGTATGGCACCGGTCATGTCGTTATTATATAAATGAAGATAGAAATGGATTTAATTATTGTCAAGTTTTTAAACAATCAGAGTACCTCTGAGGAAAACCAGAAGCTATTGAATTGGATTGAAGAGTCGCCTCAAAACAAAAGCTACTTCCTGAGTATTCAAAAGTTGTATGTTGCCGGAAAGGTAAACAGGAAATTAAGTGCTAGCGAGGAGGCAGAAGCAAGACAGATTCTTGACACCATCCTCGGTGAAGAGGCAAACATCAAAATCAAACACATACAGAAGAGAAAGAGGAACATCTTTGCATATATAACCTCTGCTGCAGCAGTGGCACTGCTGATGCTGACTCTTGGCATTTATGATTACTATAAGGATAGACCGGTACAATTTGCCGACAAGGATATTAAAGTGGCAGTCATAAAGTCACAGTCACCTACGCTTGTACTTTCGGACGGAAGAGAGGTCACCTTGTCCGACATAGATGCGAAAATTGAGGATAGTGGAGTCAATATTGAGAAGGGAGTATCCAACGGTTTATCATATTCAGGAGCAAATGATGTGACTGAGGTTAAGTACAATACCCTGAGGATTCCTATAGCAAGCACATACCAGATTACATTGAGCGATGGCACAAAAATATGGCTGAATGCAGAGAGTGAATTAAGATATCCGGTAGCCTTTACCGGAAAGGAGAGAAGGGTCTACCTCAAGGGAGAGGCCTATTTTGAAGTTGCAAAGCAGAAAGACAAGACACCGTTTATTGTAGAGACAAAGAAGCTGATGACAAGGGTTTTGGGTACATGCTTCAATATAAGTTGCTATGATGATGATGCATCGCACCATGTGACACTATCGGAGGGTTCAGTGCAGGTTGGAGTAAACAACCAGCAAGTATTACTGGCAGTAGGTGACCAGATAAGATACAACCAGAGCAACCAGTCAGTAATAACACAACAAGTAGATGTGAGTGAGTACAATTCATGGATAGACGGCCAGACTTGGTTCCATAACATCCCACTGAATGAACTTACAACAATGATTAAAAGGTTTTATGGCCTCAAACTGGTATTACAGGACGAAACTCTCTCTTCTTTACGATTTTCCGGCAAATTGCTTAAGTCGTATGATCCAAAGGAGATAATTGAACTGATTACAGAAAGTGCCGGTCTGGAATGGAACTTAATAGACGACGCAATTGTATTGTCCAAAAAAAACTAACCATATAAATAACCAATATTAAAACTATCGATGAAAAATCTTTATCAATTATTTCTATTGATTATTGCTACATTCGCAGTTGTACCGCTTCAGGCACAACAGTTTCCTCAGGTTCTGGTGACCATCAAGGTTGATAACATGCCAATTACAACCATTCTGGACAGAATTTCGAAACAGACAAATGTTGCAATTTTTCAAAACAACAATCAGGCCGATTTGTCAAAAAAACTAAGTGTCGATTTTAAAAACAAACCCTTAGAATCTGCCATAAGCCAGTTACTTGAGTCAACTGCGCTTACATACCGAGTGGAGAAGGACCTTATTGTCATTATCCCCAAAAAACAAGCGGCAGAAACTACTGCCCAAAATGTTAAAAAAGAGCAGAAAGAGTACGAAATTCAAGGTGTTGTGACTGACGAGAAGGGCGAGCCCCTCATAAGTGTTAATATCCATATTGTAGGAACCACCAAGGGTATAACAACGGACCTCGATGGTAACTACAAACTTAAAATTCCTTATGAAACAGCAAATATCAGATTCTCATATATAGGTTTCAACGACCTGACAATGCCGTTCAAACCCTCCAACCTGAAGTCATTTAACAAAGTAATAATGAAGGAATCTGAAAACAGCATCAACAATGTTGTAGTAACAGGTTATTTCAACAAGACAAAATCAAGTCTCACAGGTTCGACAGTTACTGTAAAGGGAGATGAGCTAAGGCAGGTAGGATCTATGAACTTCATGCAGGCAATTTCTGCATTCGACCCTTCGGTAAGGGCAATCCCTAACACAGAATATGGTTCGGACCCTAACAGAGTGCCGGAAATCACAATACGCGGAGAAAACGGATTTGACCTGCGTTCAAGTGCCGACGACGCAAGAACCAACCCTAACGCACCATTGTATATCCTTGACGGTATAGAGGTCTCACCGGTAAGAGTGTATGACCTTGATATGAATCGTATAGAGTCATTTGTAATTCTCAAGGATGCCTCTGCAACCTCATTGTACGGTTCAAGAGGAGCAAATGGTGTGATTCTGATCTCTACCATTCCACCTAAGGAGGGCAAGATAAGGGTCTCTGCAAATGAGAACTTTACTGTCTCTGTACCTGACCTGAGAGATTATAATCTTATGAATGCTACAGAAAAACTTGAATATGAACGTCTTGCCGGAGTTTATAGAAGCAGGACCAACAACAGGGAGGAGCAGATTGGACTTGATATCAAATATAATGACCGTCTCTCCGAGGTTGTGAGAGGCGTGGATACATACTGGCTCTCAAAGCCACTCAGGACAAGCATAAATCAACGGTATAATGCTTTTATAGAGGGTGGTGATGCAAGTTTCAGATATGGTATCACCCTCAATTATGACAACGATAAAGGTGTAATGAAGGGTTCAGGAAGAGAGAGATATGGAATAAACGTAAGCTTCAACTACAATATAGGAACCAAGTTTGTCATCAAGAATGATTTGACAGTAAACAATGTAGAAGGCTATAACTCTCCATACGGCTCGTTCTCCACTTATGCACAACAGAATCCTAATGAAAGGATATACGACAGGACAACAGGAGAGATGATAGGCACCTATGCTTTCAACAACTCTGTAAATCCACTTATCAACGCAAACCTTCCAAATACAGACCTCAACAGATATACTGAGTTTCAGGATAATGTCAATCTTGACTACAGGATCAATGATAATTTCCGTGTTACAGGAAGGGCCTCCTTGA
>CAYQPF010000140.1:0-11863 GCA_964419225.1 uncultured Candidatus Cloacimonadota bacterium
TGTAAAAAGGTATTCGGGCGATTTTTTCCTTAAGTCTTTTCTTCTCATCACTTATCTTTTTCTGACTTATTTCAATTATCGTTCTATAGTTTGTCTTCTCACCTTGTAATGCCCTGATTTTTACTTCTTTATCGCTAATCTGTTGAGTAAGACTGGTGACCTGATCATCTTTCCCATTTTTGATGCTTAATGCCATATTCAGATCAGATTTCAATTTATTCTTCTCAACGGTATAGGCAGAAGCTTCCTGAAGGTCTGCTGCTTTCAGTTCTTTCAACCGGGCATCAACTTCTGTTAAACCAGTTGATGTTAGGGTGATTACTTCGTTCTTTGACTGTTCAGCTATTTGAGCATCGGACTTTGTTTGAACACTCAGCCATTCGGATGAGTATCTTTTAATTGATTCACTAAAGAGAATAGTCGCAACAAAGAGAAGTAGCAGAAAAATTACTCTTTTATTCATATCAGACTCCAAGAGAAGACATGATAAGATTTTGATAGCAGGGTACTATTCTGTCAAGGTGAAACTGAAAATAATATGTTTGAAACTAATTATTATAAGACTATAGGTCTGAGAGTACCAGTACCTGATTTATAACATCTGAATGATAAGCTGGATGCTAATCCTTATTTTAAAAGTAGCATTTTACGGATTTCTTGTTTACCTTCCGAGGATATTCTACATAAATACATACCTGAAGCTACTTTTTTGCCCTGCTCATCCTGACCTGACCATATAACAGTATGCCTTCCAGCTGATTGATTCCTATTAAACCATGTTTTAATCAGTTGACCGCGAATGTTATAGATCTTCAATTCAGCAGATCCGTTTTGGGGAAGATCATAGGAGATCGTAGTTTCCGGGTTAAAGGGATTGGGATAATTTGCCAGCATAAGTTGAGATACCGGTTTAGTGATCGGATCTTCGACTGATATGGGCAGGAGCTGCAGAATATTCAGTCCGTATCCATCATTAGCTGTATAGATCTTTTCATTATCTATCCACAGACCGGGGGTTGACAAATTCCATGCATAATGATTCACGAGTGAGGGTGACAAAGGATAGGTAATATTGTAGATACTGATCTCATTCCAACTCAGATCGGAGATGTAAAGGAGATTATCTTTAACATAACAGGTGCTAATACTGCTGGTCGCATGTGGTTTGATCTCACCAATTAAATGCGGTGCCGAGGGTCTGGCTACATTAAAGATCTGGAGCCCTGCCGTCCAGTCAGCTACATAAGCAATAGTATCGACAACAGTCACAGCATAAGCTTCTCCGGGTCCGTACCAGCCTGCCAATTGAGGGTTTTGGGGATCTGCAATATTGATCATTTGCAGTCCTGATGTCCAGTCTGCCACATATGCGATTGTATCGACAACCGTAACACAACAGGCATTACCCGGAGTATTAAATGAGCCGAGTAGCGTTGGGTTTTGTGGATTGGAAACATTAACGATTTGCAGGCCATAGTCATAATCAGCGATGTAAGCAGTATTCCCGGAGACGAAAACAGACGCAGCATATCCGGGAGTGTTATAGGATCCTAACAGCTGCGGGTTTTGCGGATTACTGATATTAATGATTTGCAGACCTGAATCCCAATCACCAATGTAGGCTGTAGTTCCTGAAATGAATACCGAAGAGGCATTCCCCGGAGTATTATATGAACCAAGGAGTTGTGGATTAGTAGAATTGACTGTATTGATGATCTGGAGTCCTGCTTCTGAATCAGCGATATAAGCATAATTCCCTGCTATTGCCACAGCAGTTGCGGTTCCGGAGGTATTATAACTGCCAAGCCAGGGTTGGTTCAGTGGACTCGACAGATCTACGATCTGCAGGCCTGTGTCCCAATCTGCAATGTAAGCAGTATTCCCGGCAATAGAAACAGAGGATGTAAAACCTGGTGTGTCATAACTGGTGAAACTTTGCGGACTCTGGGGATTAGTGATATTTACGATTTCCATACCTGCCAAGCCCTTAGAAAGGTAAGCCAAAGTGCCATTGACTGTTACAGATAAAACAGGATTTTCCGGTGTGGAATATGACTCCAGCAGTTGAGGGTTTTGGGGGTCGGAAACATTAATAATCTGCATTCCGGAAGTATTATCAGCTACATAAGCAATGTTGTTGGAAACTGTTACTGCATATGCACTTCCGGGAGTATCCAGGGTGGAAAGCAATTGGGGGCTTTGGGGATCAGAAACAAAAATAAGCTGTAACCCGGCATCCATGGCAGCTACATAAGCAACACTACCCACTAACACAACTGAATAGGCATAACCTGCAGTATAATAAGTACCCAATAGAATCGGGCTTTGTGGATCGGTCACATCTATGATTTGCAGGCCGTAATAACCATCAGCTACATAAGCAACATTTCCTGAAACGAAGACTGACCAGGCATAGCCAGGTGTATCCAGAGAACCTAACAATTGCGGATTCTGAGGATTGGACACATTTATAAGCAATAATCCGTATTCCCTGTCGGTTACATAAGCAATAGTACCAACAACAGAAACTGAAGTAGCATACCCTGGAGTATCATAAGAACCAATTAATTGCGGATTGGCAGAATTGGAAACATTGATTATTTTTAACCCGGAATATCCGTCAGTAACATAAGCAGTACTATTTACGATAGAAACTGAAGTCGCATAACCGTCAGTGTCAAAGGATCCAAGTTTGTGGATAACAGACCAAATGGGTATTGTTATGAGTAAGAGAATTAGTATTAGATTATATCTCATTTTTCCTCCGGGGAGTCACAGAATAGTGTTATGTATAGGGTAACTTATTAAGTTAATTTATGAATATTTCTGTTTATGTTGTAAGCAGGAAATTCTTCGAATTTTCGATATCGGGCAGAGTTTTCTCGAGAAAATCAGGCAGATCAAAATTTGTTAAATGCTTGGCAAGTATTGTCCAGCCTTGAGACTTCTTCATCTTAGCATATTCAGCATCGAAGTCCTTGTTCTCATAATTATCAACCAAGTTGGCAATATCATTAGCAATAGCGATGATAGCAACCAATTCTTTGTTGTTTGTCGAGAAGTTGGGATGATGGTGAAATAGTATAGATTCGATGAGATGGAAAGGGATTTTCCATTTGTCTGCAAGCCAGGCACCTATCTGCATATGTGTGGCACCCAGAATAGAATCTTCCAGAACAAAGCAATTCCCTTCATTCCGCTGAACTGCATTGTATATTTGCACATATTCTTCATGGAAATACTGATCCATGATCAACTTTCCTATATCATGAATCAGACCGGCAGTAAACTCTTCTCCGTGGGTAAAAATCTTCAGTCTGTGAGATAGTAAACGGGCTAAATGTGCTGTCATCGCTGAATGCTGCCAGAATTTCTTACGGTCGATATTGTTGGTTGCATCATCAGGAAATGTCTTGAGTAAGGATACTCCAACTACGATATTGGAAATTTCATTAACGCCTAAAACTACCAAGGCCATTCTTAATGTATCAACTTTTTTTCTTAACCCATAATAAGCAGAGTTCGCTATTCTAAGAACCTTGGTTGTAATGGACGGGTCTATGATCATCAACTTGCTGACTTCGGCTAAAGAAACATTCACTGAACCCAGCATATTTAACAATTGACTGGCTATTACGGGAAGTGTTGGCAAATTATCAATACTACTGAGATGTTTTTCAATTTGCTCCAAACTTTTTGCCATCAACAACTCCCTTATTCATCATATACTTAGGATTTTCCTTCCTATAGTTAGAAAAAATTAAAATAACGAGAAAATTTGTCAATAGTTTAAATTGCGTTCTTGATTGAAGAAGAAATAAACTTTTCTTTGAGCTGTTTTTGCGTTTGTTTTGCTATTCCTAAAAAAAGTATTTGCAAAAAAATACAAGTTATTAGAATAGACTTCATAATTGAAGAGGAGGCATGATGGGTATATTGGATTTACTGTATATATTGACAATATCCTTGTTAATGCTGCATGAAATTGATTCCACATTCTGGAAAGAATGGGTATTGTTCAGGCTTCCGGGAGGCTATAACAGCTTTTTATGGTTGCATTTGCCTTTATTTATTCTGGCTTTTCTGGGATTTTATGGGTTAATTGAAAAATTGAGATATGGATATACTACTTCCCTGATATTTTCTTTTACAGGAATTTTTGCCTTCCTGATTCATAACATTTTAATTATGAAAGGTAATCCGGAGTTTAGAACCAAATCCTCCCAGATTATCCTGGTACTTCTCTTACTCTCATCTGTGGGTCAATTGATAATGACCTTAAAAATAATGTAATTACGGAGAATAAATGCACATTGAGTTAAAAAATATTGTTACCTTGCCCCTCGAAACTCAGTTGAAAATAAGGGATTTTCAGAATTCACCAATTGTTAAGCAATACACTTTGTCTGAAAATTACTTCACTGAAGAAAGATTCAACGCATTGTTGAAATCTTTGGGAGATAAGACCAAAGAACAAGCTTTTATTATTTTTAACGATGATGAAATTGCCGGCTGGGCTACTGTATATAACATTGAAACAGACAATACCACAGCCTATACCTCCCTTTACTTATACGATGATAAAGTAAAAACAAGCAGTCATTTAACAAAGATTTTGTATAAATTACTCGATTATTCTTTTGGTGTACTGGGTATGGATAAGATTAATTGTGATGCACTGATAACTAATACCCTTATCATCAACCTATATAAGAAATTTGGTTTTGTTCAGGAAGGCATTCGCAGAAGCAATGTCTCAAAAAACGGAAAAAGACTTGATGTTGTCTTGTTAGGCTTCACCAAAGAAGAATGGATCAAATCTAAAACAAAACTCGACTACCTTTTGAAAATGATTTAGGGGAAAAATGTCAGCAGAACTTTTAAAAAAATATTTACAGGATAAGCACTTTTTTGATGAACAGAAGTGGGCAAAGCTCCAAGAGTATTTTATTGCTCTGAAAGCAGAAAATGAAGTGATTAACTTAGTGTCACGCAAAACCACTGATGAAGAATTATGGACCCAGCATTTTTGGGATTCTTTGCTGGTGTTGGGACGTACAGATTTTTCCAACAAGAAGATTCTTGATTTTGGAACAGGTGGTGGTTTCCCGGGAATACCTATCGCTATCATGTTTCCTGAAAGTAAGATAACCTTGCTTGACTCTATCAATAAAAAAATAAATGCTTTAAAAAGAATTGTCAAAAATATCAATTTGGAAAATTGTGAATTCATCTGTTCCAGGATTGAGGATTTAGATAGAAATGAGACTGGAAAGTATGATCTGATCCTGTGTCGGTCAGTACGGATCTTGCCTGAGTTTAAGAGGCCTTTATTACAGCTCTTGAAATATACGGGTAAATTGGTGTTATTCAAAAGTAAAAATCTGGATGATTTAGAACAATTTTTGAATAAAAAAATAATCGATGTTTCCCGACCTGAAATCGGGGAAAGAAAAATAATAATTATAGGAAAAAAATGACCAGAATTATTACAGTAGTTAACCAAAAAGGAGGAGTGGGGAAGACCACTACTTCCATAAATTTGGCAGCAGCTTTGGGAATCTATGAGAAAAAAACCCTCATGATAGATTTTGACCCGCAGGGGAATGCAACCAGCGGACTCGGTGTTGAAAGGGATTCTTTGGAATATCAGATCTACGATGTTCTAATAGAAGAAGTCGAAATTGAAAAAGCTATCGTTAAAACTTCAGTTCCCAATCTGGATATTGTCGGCAGTAATATAGATTTAACCGGTGCAGAGATTGAACTCGTGAAAGAGTTCTCCCGTGAACAGAAGCTGAAAGAAGCTCTCAAACCAATAATAGGCAAATACGAGTATGTGATCATCGACTGTCCTCCCTCTCTGGGATTATTAACCGTGAACGCTCTGACAGCCTGTACAGATGTTCTTATTCCTATCCAGTGCGAATTCTACGCTTTGGAAGGTGTGAGCCAACTCCTGAATACAATCAGACTGATTCAGAAAAATTTAAATCCGGAGTTGAATATCATCGGGGTTCTCCTGACTATGTTCGACAAGCGTTTAAATCTGTCCAATCAGGTTGCCAAAGAAGTGAAAAAGTATTTTAAAGAAAAAGTGTTCAAAAGTATTATCTTAAGAAATGTGAAATTATCAGAAGCACCCAGCTTTGGAAAATCAATTTTCCATTATGATATCAAATCCTACGGTGCACAAAACTATCTCCAATTAGCAACGGAAGTAATAGCAAGATGAGTAAATTAGGAAGAGGATTAAGTGCACTGATCAACACAGCTCCCGATGCTGATAAGAGAGAAACCGGTATCGACACAGTTGCTCTGGAATTGATCAGGCCCAACAAGTATCAGCCCAGAACAGTATTCGACCCTGAGAAATTGCAGGATTTAGCCCAATCTCTCAAAGAGAACGGGATGATTCAGCCCATTATCGTAACAAAACATAATGATAATGACTATGAATTGATCGCAGGAGAAAGAAGACTTCAGGCGGCCAAATTAGCAGGATTAAAAGAAATCCCTGTAATTATCAGACAAGTTACCAAAAAAGAACAACTTGTCTTTGCAATTATTGAGAATATTCAGAGAGAAGATCTGAATGCTATAGATGAAGCCAGAGCTTTTCAGCAATTATATCAGGAATTTAATTTAACTCATGCTGAGATCTCTGATGTGATGGGTAAAGACAGAGCAACGATTTCTAATGCTCTGCGTCTGTTAAAACTGAACACTCCAATTCAGGATATGATAATCAGGGGTGAATTAACATCCGGTCATGCACGTGCTATATTATCTTTAGAAGAAGAATACCAGATGGATTTTGCCAATCATATCAAACAGAATAACATGAATGTTCGGCAAGCGGAAGAAAGCTCTAAAAAGTTTAAAGAAAAAAAGGAACAACCACGCCCTGCTGTTCACGAAAATGATCTGGTTCTTAAGGAATTGGAAGATAAACTAAGCTCAAAGTACAAAACTAAGGTCAAGATTCAGGAAGGAAAAAGCAAAGGTAAGATTATCGTAAATTTCAAGAATCAGGCCAATCTGTACGAAATAATTAATCAATTGTTACACAATAATTGAGGTATAAATGTCTTTGGATATTATGAATGCCAAGAAAGTAAAGTGGGCAAAATTATCAATCCTATCCAACACATCACTGATAGGTTTAAAGGTGTTGGTTTTTTTTATAACCGGATCAATATCTGTCCTCTCTGAAGCTATACACTCCGGTATGGATCTGCTGGCAGCTATTATAGCTTTCTTCTCTGTGAAAAAAGCATCTCAACCTGCAGATGATTGTCATCCTTTTGGCCATGGTAAATATGAGAATTTGTCTGGCTTAATAGAATCCGTATTAATCATAGCCGCTGCTTTTTTTATCATCAAAGAGGCTGTGCCAAAACTTATCAACGGTAATGAAATCGAAGAGATCAACTGGGCAATCCTGGTAATGTTGTTATCTGCAGCTGTTAACTTTTTTGTGGCAAGAAAGCTCTTCAAAGTAGCAAAAGAAACTGATTCAATTGCACTGGAAACAGATGTTGCTCATCTGGCTGTTGATGTTTATACCTGTTTGGGAGTTATGGCTGGTCTTATTGCCATCCGCTTTACAGGCATTACTATTCTGGATCCCATTATCTCAATTTTAGTTGCTTTGTATATAGCCTGGATCGGAATCCATTTATCTTATAAATCTACCAAAGACTTGCTGGATCAGGGTATGGAAAAAAGAGATGTAGAATTGATCGAGAAAATTATTGTTGATCATTTGGGGCAGATCAAATCATACCATAAACTTGCTACCCGTAAATCAGGAAGTACTGTAATGATTGATGTACATCTGCAATTTCACGCTGATTTGCCTGTGAAAGAAGCTCATGATGTTTCGCATCATATTCAGGAAGATATCAAAGTATATTATCCGAATTCCAGAATAAGTATCCATATCGAACCTTGCTCAACCAACTGCCAGAATTGCGGTTATTCTGATTGTGAGACTATAAATGCTCAATCCGTCTAAACTAGCTCAACTTAATCAGATTCCTGAGAAAAAGGGTTACTTATTGTTATCCGAAAATGATAAAATAGTTGCTGCTGTACCCTCTTTCAATCTGCAGAAAACAGTAGCTTTCTTTTTTCAAAATGAACATCCTCAGCATATCCAAATGCAAATAGATGATCTTGATGATTATAATTTTGTTTCTCTGGAAAACCCTTTGGATATTTTGATCAATTTAAAAATAATCAAACAGGATAACATCCAAACTATTATCAACAACTTTCCGGGACCAAGTATGGATTATGTCTATCTGGCATTGGATTTCAATAATTATCCTTTTGTAAAGATAACAGAAGATACTCAGGAAAACAAGACTTATTTAGGCCCTTTTCCCAGCAGATTTATTCTCGGTGATGTGATTTATACTTTCGGAGAATTAAAACAATTACCGGTCTGTGAAGAAGAAATCAATCCCTGTTCCCGTTTTAAAGCAGGAAAATGTCCGGCGTATTGTGTAAAAAACAGTCCGGCTGATCTTCTGAAGGAATATTATTTGAAGGTTAATGATTCGATTCTGCAAGAAACAATGAAAACTTTTCAATCATATTATGATGATCTGGAATTCACTAAAGCAGATTTTACGCAAAAACAGATTAATTTATTGGATAAATACTATCAATTTCTCGAATTTTTTCAAAGAACAAAACAAATAAATGCCGAAATCCAACTGGATAAAGGTACAATTAAGATCATAAATGGCTTGATTACTGAAATCAAAATTAATAATAAAATGTATAATTTTGAGCAGGACTTGACAGAATATCGCGAAAATGAACTATGGGCTGTTAATAAGCAGGAATTTTGGGAAAGATGGGTGATATACTCTTATCTTAAAGAGAATCAGCCAACTCTATTTTGTGCAGGAGCAAATAGTTAAATTTGACTTTAGGGGAGAGATTTAATGCTGGAAAAAATTAAAGAATTACCAATTGTGAAAAAACACTATCAAGGGAAAGTAAGAGATATCCTTGATCTGGGTGATAAACTTCTTATCATAACTTCAGATCGTATCTCAGCTTTTGATGTTGTATTCCCAAATTTAATACCGAATAAAGGTAAAATATTGAACCAAATATCGGTTTTCTTCTTCAACAAAACGAAAGATATCATTGATAATCATTTAATTACTGCTGAAGTGAGTGAATATCCTGAAGAATTTCACCAATTCTCCGAATATCTAACAGACAGAAGTATGCTGGTTAAAAAAACCAGAGTAATACCTTTTGAATGTATTGTCAGAGGATATATTTCCGGTTCTGCCTGGAATGAATACAAAAACCTGGGTACTATTAACGGGATCCTTTGCGATGATAAAATGAAAGAGAGTCAAAGATTCCCCGAACCCATTTTTACGCCTTCAACCAAAGCGGAATCAGGTCATGACGAGAACATTTCTTACAATAGAATGTTGGAACGGATGGATAAGGAAGTTGCCGAATATCTTAAAGAAAAGAGTATTCAAATGTATAAATTTGCACATGAATTCTTACTGGAAAAGGATATTCTTTTTGCTGATACGAAGTTTGAATTCGGTGTCATTGAAAACAAAATCTATTTGATCGATGAAATACTTACCCCGGATTCTTCCCGCTTCTGGGATAAAAATGAGTATGAAGTCGGTACATCTCCTAAGAGTTTCGATAAACAATATATCAGAGACTACCTTTTAGCTATCGGCTGGGATAAACAACCTCCAGCTCCTGAATTACCTCAGGAAATTGTGGACAAAACTTATGAAAAATATTATCTGGCTTATAAGAAAATTGCCGGGGAAGGATGTAAAATATGGTAACTTTATACAATGAATTGCCGACAGGAGAAATTCCTAAAAAATGTAATATTCTTGTGGTTGATGATGAAGTGGAAGTTACTGAGTTTTTAAAATCAGAACTCAAAGAACATGATGAAAATTTTGTGGTAATTACTTATAATACCGGTTACGAAGCCTTAAAAAAAGTGCAGAACAATGGTGTCGATCTTGTGCTGACCGATATTGCCATGCCTGATATGGACGGATATGAACTCTATTCCCGAATCAAGGAAATCAGAGAAAATCTGCCTATCATCATGATGACAGGTTTTGGCTATGATCCCAACCATACTGTTGTTAATGCTAAAAAAGCCGGTCTCCGTGATGTAATCTTTAAACCTTTTGAAATGGATAAACTGGTCTCTCTAATCTATAGAAGACTGGAGGATGCTAAAACTAACAAAGAATAAATTATAAGGAGGACTTATGCTATTTATTCTGTTTGCTTTTATTGGAATTCTCTTACTTTTTTTATCAAACAAGGTTGAACAAAAAAAACCGACTTTATTCGGTGGATTACTCTTGTTGGCTCTCGCTGTTTTTCAATGTCTGACTGTTGTCCCTGCAGGTAATGTAGGTGTTATTGATTTCTTTGGTAATGTATCAACAAATACTCTGAAAGCTGGTATTAATTTTGTTAATCCGCTTGCCAAGGTAATAAAGTTCAGTATTAGAACTCAGGAAATCAAAGAAACAATGTCTGTTCCTTCAAAAGAAGGCTTAAGTATCAAAATGGAAGTCAGCGTTCTTTTCCATGTTAATCCTGAAAAAGCTGCTGAAATCTACAAAACTGTCGGACTCAGCTATGTAGAAACAATCCTTGAACCCCAATTTCGTTCGATTGCCAGAGGTGTTACAGCTCAATACGAAGCAAAAGCACTATATACATCTGAAAGAGAAGCTTTGGCCAGTTTAATCAAAAAGGACTTGGACGTAATTTGCGAAAAAAGAGGAATTGTCATTGAAACTACTCCTCTCAGAACTGTCGTACTTCCCCCGGGATTAACCCGTGCTATTGAACTCAAACTCGAAGCCGAACAGGAAAGCCAGAGAATGCAGTTTGTCCTCCTCAAAGAAAAACAGGAAGCTGAGAGAAAATCCATTGAAGCCGAAGGTGTTTCAAACTTCCAGAAGATAGTTTCCTCTGGAATAAGTGATAATTTGTTAAGATGGAAAGGTATTGAAGCGACTGAAAAACTTGCCCATTCTCAGAATACAAAAGTAATTATTGTCGGTGGTAAAGACGGTTTACCTTTGATTCTGGACACGAAATAGTTATCAGGCGTTCAATGGCATTAAGTTAAACATTGTCATTCCCCAAATTCCACTCCATTTTAGGAGGGGTGGCAGCTTGCTGACGGGGTGGTTTGAAAACTTATTTTTCTTAACTTAATGACATTGGTTAGTTGTTAATTGGGGCTAAGAACCGGAGTTTGGAATTAAGATTAGTTATATATTTCTGTTTCTTATCTTTCTCATAGCATTTAATTCTTATGGGATCAATCAAAGTGATTTTGGTTCCATAAGAGTTATTTATGCTGCAGAGAAGGAAAAGAATGTTGCATCCTTAATGGATTCATATTCGAAGCATATTGAGACATTTCAAAGAAAAATAGGCCTCTATCCGGATTTGTATTTTACTTTATATATCTCCTCCTCGAATGCAGAATATTTGAAAATCGTTAAGGAATATCCTCCTATTTTTAAGAAAAGTGATGCTTTTTATGATTCCAGATCAAATACGATCTATATCCGTCCTCTGAAAAAATATTTGATTCAGGACAAGTCACTTCCCAGAACTCTTTTACATGAATATATCCATATTTTCGTTAATTACTATATTCCTGATGCACCTCTCTGGTTTCATGAAGGTATGGCTGATTACTATTCCAAAGGAATTGATCTGGATGTTCGCCTGGCTTATCTGCGTTACTACTTTGCTTCCGAAACTCTCACCATCGCCGGCCTCAAAACGAACCTCCATCGCGCGGGCA